>NZ_JAEPRP010000169.1:0-16420 GCF_016652895.1 Ensifer sp. SSB1 | reverse complement strand
CACGGAGACGGTCACCGATCGTGGTCCGGGCATTTTTCCGACATGATCTTGGCGTAGGAGCCGCCCCGCCGACCAGGGCAGCCTCCACCAGTCATAGGAAGAAGAGATCGTGCGTTTCACCGCCTGCATGCTCGCTATCGCCACGTTTTGCCTGACCGCAAGCCAGTCAATCGCCGCGACCGCCGTTCCGCCGGGAAACCGCAATGTCGAGCAGCCCGGTATCCCCGGTGCTTCCGTGCGCCGCACCAAGGCCGGCCGCACCTCCTTCGATGCCAAGTTCGAGAAAGTCCGGGACCTGCTTGCGACCGACAAGCAGCTGATGAGCAAGATCAAGTCCGTGTCGCGCGCCTATGGCATCGCCCCGATCCATATGGTCGGCGCCATCGTCGGCGAGCACACCTACAACGTCGATGCCTACGACCGGCTGCAGTCCTACTACGTCAAGGCGGCTGCCTATGCCGGCAACAGCTTCCAGTTCGGCTACGACGGTGAAACCGTCACCGAATTCGTGGCGCGCCCGCAATTTGCCGAGTGCGGCGCCAAGAAGGGCGCCTATGCGCTCTGGAGCTGCCGCGAACGCGTCTGGGACAATGAGTTCCGCGGCAAATCGGTGGGCGGAAAGTCCTTCCCGAACAACCGCTTCAGCGCCGTCTTCTTCCAGCCGTTCTTCGCTGGCCAGACCTTCGGCCTCGGCCAGATCAACCCGCTGACCGCACTGATGCTGACCGACATCGTTGCCAAGACCTCGGGCTATGAGCAACTCGACGAAAAGAATGCCGCCGGCGTCTATGAGGCGATCATGGATCCGGATGTGTCGCTCGCCTATATGGCGGCCTCGATCCGCCATTCGATCGACGTCTACAAATCGATCGCCGGTGTCGATATCTCCAACAATCCCGGGGTGACAGCGACGCTCTACAATGTCGGCAACCCGGACGGTCGCGCCGCAGCGCTTGCCGCCAAGATCCAGAGCGGCCAGGCGCAATGGCCGGAGGAGAACTATTACGGCTGGCTCGTCAACGACAAGCTTTCGGAGCTCGAAAGCTTGCTGTGATTCACGTGAAGCACTTTCCTTGATTGCGCCGTAAAAACCTGAAATCATTGGCGCAATCGAGAAAGGCAATCACCATGGACATGCGTCCGGAGCCCTTCGAACCGCCGGCTCCCGTTCCTCGCGTGGGCATCCCTTCCTACCTGAAGATCATCAGGACGGTCTTGCGCAATCCGCTCGAGCTATGGGGCGAGCCGTCCTATACGCTGCCGTGGATCGAGACGAAGTTCGTCACCCAGCGCACCCTGATCGTCAACGATCCCGGCCTCATCCGTCATATCCTCGTCGACAATGTCAGCAACTACGAGATGTCGAAGGTGCGCCGGCTGATCCTCAGGCCGATCCTGCGTGACGGCCTGCTGACGGCCGAAGGCGAGGTCTGGAAGCGTTCGCGCAAGGCCATGGCGCCGGTGTTCACGCCGCGCCACGCCAAGGGCTTCGCCGGCCAGATGCTGCGCAGCTCGCAAGCGTTCGTGGAGCGCTATGCCGACGCCAAGAAAGCCCCGCTCACCACCAATGTCGCCAACGACATGACGGAACTCACCTTCGACATCCTGGCCGAAACGCTGTTTTCCGGCGAGGTCGCCGTCGAACGGGACGGCTTCGTCCAGAGTGTCGAGGAACTGCTGCACCGCATGGGCCGGGTCGATCCGATGGACATTCTGCTGGCGCCCGAGTGGGTGCCGCGCCCGACCCGCATCGGCGGCAGAAAAGTGATGAACCGCTTCCGCTCGATCGTTTCGGAGACCATGGCGCTCCGCCGCCGAAAGATGGCTGAAGATCCCAAGGGTACGCCGCAGGATTTTCTGACCCTGCTTCTGGAGATCGAGGGCAGCCAGGGTCTGTCGACTGCCGAGATCGAGGACAATATCCTCACCTTCATCGGCGCCGGGCATGAGACGACCGCTCGGGCGCTCGCCTGGACGCTCTATTGCGTCGCCAATACGCCCGCCTATCGCGAGATCATGGAAGCCGAGATCGATGCGGCGATTGCAAGCGGTGCCGAGCCGGTCGACTGGCTCGGCCTGATGCCGCATGTGCTCGCCGCCTTCGAGGAGGCGATGCGGCTCTATCCGCCGGCGCCGTCGATCAACCGTGCCGCGATCGAGGAGGACGAGTGGACCTCTCCGTCAGGCGAGCAGGTGCGCATCCCCAAGGGGATCGCGGTGCTGATCATGCCCTGGACGCTCCATCGCCACGTGCTTTACTGGGATAAGCCCCGCGCGTTCATGCCCGAGCGCTTCCTGCCGGAAAACCGTGAGAAGCTGCACCGCTATCAATATCTGCCCTTCGGCGCCGGCCCGCGCGTCTGCATCGGCGCGACCTTCGCGCTGCAGGAAGCGGTGATCGCTCTCGCGGTGATGATGCACCGCTACCGTTTCGATCCGACCGAGGAAACCAATCCCTGGCCGGTGCAGCGGCTCACTACTCAACCGCGGGGCGGGTTGCCGATGAAGGTTTCGGTTCGCTGAAGGTCTTGCCGGGGATTGGCGACTGGACGGAGCGCACCGGCGAGTCTGCCGGCTTCGGCTGCTGCAGCATCTTCGACGGCTTCTTGATCGTCTTGATCTGGGCGCAGGTGGCATCGCCGACATTGTCGCAGGGTTTGTAGACGACGATCTCGCTTCCGGCGCCATCGTCCCAGACCGCCTGGATCGTCAACGTCTTCGCAGTGCCGGCCGCCAGCGAAATATAGACATACTCGGCGGTCTCGTCGCCTGGCAGGTTGAACGGGATCTGCGGATTGCACTTCGCCAGCGGAAAGCGCTGGTCGAGTGCGTCCGAATTGATCGAGTAGCGGATTTCCGATAGCCGGCAATGCATCGTCTGCAATGCGGTGAAGTAGACCAGCTGCCGGTCGTCGTAGTCTCGAAATTGCACCCAGCCGGTCTGCTTGTTGGCGTCCAGCATCGCCTTGTAGATCGCGACATCGGGCAGTTGCGGCTTATACTCGTCTTCGGCATCCTGCGCTTGAGCGGCCCCCGTCGGTAACCAGAGGACGGCGGCTGACAGGAGCCAAGCGAGAACAGACGGACGGCGGCCTTCGAGCATGCGCAGGTGTCCCGATCTTTTGATCCGTGTCGCCCAGTTGATCATCGATGTCTGCGGCACGATGGTTTTCTGTTGAAATATGTCATATCACCGCATCGATCCCCATTGAACCCGGGGCCTTGCGCCCCGCGCGAATTCCGGACTGCGCGAATTGACCTCTCATTTTCTTCTCGGCATCGACACCGGCGGCACCTACACCGACGCTGCTCTCTTCTCGGAAACGCAAGGGGTCGTCGCCAAGGCCAAGGCCCTGACGACCCGCCATGACCTCGCAGTCGGTATCTCCGGCGCGGTCGAAGCGGTACTTGAACAAGCGAAAGTGCCGGTTTCCGCGATCAGCATGGTCTCGCTGTCGACGACGCTGGCCACCAACGCCCTTGTCGAAGGGCAGGGCGGTCGCGCCGGCCTCGTCATGATCGGCTTCGGCCCAGAGGATCTGAAGCGCGATGGTCTCCTGGAAGCGCTCGGCTCCGATCCTGTGATCTTCCTGCCGGGTGGCCATAATGTGCATGGCGGCGAGATCCCGCTCGACATGAGCGAACTCGACGCTGCCCTGCCGGTACTTGCCGGCCAGGTCTCCTCCTTCGCCATTGCCGGCTACTTCGCCGTTCGCAATCCGGATCATGAAAGGCGGGTGCGGGATCGCATTCGCGAAGTCTCGCACCTACCAGTCACCTGCAGCCACGAGCTGTCCTCTAAACTCGGAGGCCCGCGCCGCGCGCTGACGACGCTGCTCAATGCGCGCCTCGTCTCGATGATCGACCGGCTGATCGGCTCCTGCGAAGGCTTCCTGAAGGCGCGCGGGATCGATGTGCCGATGATGGTGGTGCGCGGTGACGGCGCCCTGATCTCGGCGGAAGAAGCGCGGCTGCGACCGATCGAAACGATCCTCTCCGGTCCGGCGGCAAGCCTCGTCGGCGCAAGGCATCTGACCGGTCTCGACAATGCGGTGGTCTCCGATATTGGCGGCACCACCACCGATGTCGCGGTTCTCGACGGCGGTCGGCCGCGACTCGATGCCGAAGGCGCCGTCGTCGGTGGTTTTCGCACCATGGTCGAGGCGGTTGCGATGCGGACCTATGGCCTCGGCGGCGATTCGGAAGTGCGCATCAACGACCGCGGCCTGAAGGCGAAGATCGATCTCGGACCACGCCGGCTGATGCCGCTCAGCCTTGCCGCCGCTCTTCATGGCGACGCCGTTATCTCTGTGCTCGAAAAACAGATGCGCGCCCAGCATACCGGGCGCCACAATGGCCGCTTTGCGGTCCGCACGGGGCTGCCGGATTACCTCGCAAGCGGCCTGCAACCGCAGGAGCAGGCGCTCTATGAGCGTATCGGTGCGGTTCCGGTTGCGCTGGAGACGCTGCTGGTCTCGACCCCGCAGAAGGCGACGCTCGACCGGCTGGTGGGGCGCGGGCTCGTCCATATCTGCGGTCTGACGCCGTCGGACGCCATGCATGTCCTCGGCCGGCAATCGCAATGGAACCTTGAGGCGGCCGAGCTTGGTATACAGCTTGCGGCTCGCACCCGCGACGGCTCCGGCCAGCCGATCGCGTCGTCTCCGGAAGCGATGGCCCAGATGATCGTCGATCGGCTGACGCGGCAGTCCTCCGAAGTCATCCTGCAGGCCTGCCTTGGCGAAGATGGCGCCGGCGCTATCGATCCCGCGGTGTCGCAGGCCGTCGATCGTGCGCTGACCCGGACGCCCGGCATCGTCCGGTTCTCGCTCGGCCTCGACCGCCCCCTGGTCGGCCTCGGTGCCTCGGCGCCAGTCTATTACCCGGCTATCGCTGAAATGCTTGGAACCGAAGCCGCCATTCCCGAAGAGGCTGGCGTCGCCAATGCCGTCGGTGCCGTGGTCGGCCAGGTGAGCGCCACGGTGACGGTTTTCGTCACGATGCCGGAGGAGGGCATCTTTGTCGTCAACGGTGCCGGAGCCAGCGAACGCTTTTTCGATCAGGAAAAGGCTTTCGACACTGCACGTCGGCGGGCGGAGGCGGTGGCGCTGGAGACTGCGCGCACCAATGGTGCCGACGATCCCGCTTCGCTGTTGCGCGAGGAGATCGATGCGCCGGAAGTCGAGGGCAGTCGCAAGCTGATCGAGGCACGATTCATCGCGTCCGCGAGCGGTCGTCCACGCATCGCGCATGGCTGATCTTTTCCATTTTGGAAACAATTCTTCGCATCCTTGCAGAATTGACAGGGAATGAATTGGTGAGAAACTGCGGCCGTTTCACGCGCGTATTGCGCATGGGCTGGTCCGTGACCCGCTTCAGGCGCAAGATCAACATGTTGGGGCGCTTTCATCGCATCCGGTCGGATCGGTGGCGCTCCTTACGTCTATTTCAAGGAGTTGGCAGATGGACCGCATTGAGAAGTATGGATTGAAGATTGATGCGGACCTCCATCGCTTCCTGGTGGAAGAAGCGATGCCGGGCACCGGCGTCGAGGCCGAACATTTCTTTGAGCAGCTTTCCGCCCTCGTGCACGACCTGGCCCCGAAGAATCGGGCACTGCTCGCCAAGCGCGACGACCTGCAGGCCAAGCTCGATGCCTGGTACAAGCAGAACGGCGCACCCAGCGATATCGAGACCTATCAGGCATTCCTGCGGGATATCGGCTATCTCCTGCCCGAGGGTGGCGAGTTCAGCGTTTCGACCGCCAATGTCGACCCGGAGATCGCCACTATCGCCGGTCCGCAGCTCGTCGTTCCCGTCATGAACGCCCGCTATGCGCTCAATGCCGCCAATGCACGCTGGGGTTCGCTCTATGATGCGCTCTATGGCACGGACGCAATCTCGGATGCCGATGGCGCAGAAAAGGGCCGCGACTACAATCCGAAGCGCGGCGCCAAGGTCATCGCCTGGGCCCGCGACTTCCTCGACGCCAGCGCGCCGCTGGCGAAGGGAGGCTGGGCGGATGTCATCTCGCTCAAGGTCGCGGGCGGTGCGCTGGAGATCGGCCTCAAGGACGGTTCTAGGACGACGCTGCGCAACGCGGCTCAGTTTGTAGGTCATTCCGGTTCGGAAGGCGCGCGCTCGGAAATCGTTCTCCGGCACAACAACCTGCATGCGATCGTAGTTCTCGACGCCTCCACGCCGATAGGCAAGGAAGATCCGGCCGGTATCTCCGACGTCATCCTCGAATCGGCGATCACCACGATCATGGACTGCGAAGATTCGGTCGCCGCCGTCGACGCCGAAGACAAGGTCGTCGTCTACCGCAACTGGCTCGGCCTGATGAAGGGCGACCTTACGGAAGAAGTCGCCAAGGGCGGCAAGACTTTCACGCGTCGTCTCAATGCCGACCGCGTTTACACCGCAACAGCCGGCGGCGATCTGTCTCTCCCCGGCCGTTCGCTGATGCTGGTCCGCAATGTCGGTCACCTCATGACGAATCCGGCTATCCTTGACAGCAACGGCCAGGAAGTGCCTGAGGGTATCATGGACGCCATGGTCACGGCGCTGATCGCCCTCCACGATATCGGCCAGGGCGGCCGCCGCATGAACTCCCGCGAGGGATCGATGTATGTCGTTAAGCCGAAGATGCACGGTCCGGAAGAGGTCGCCTTCGCCTGCGAGATCTTCACGCGTGTCGAAAAGGCGCTGGGCATGCCCGCCAACACCATGAAGATGGGCATCATGGACGAGGAGCGCCGCACCACGGTCAACCTCAAGGAATGCATCCGCGCTGCCCGCGAGCGTGTCGTCTTCATCAACACCGGCTTCCTCGATCGCACCGGTGACGAGATCCACACCTCGATGGAAGCGGGGCCGATGATCCGCAAGGGCGACATGAAGCAGGCCGCCTGGATCGGCGCCTACGAAAACTGGAACGTCGATATCGGCCTCGAATGCGGCCTCTCCGGCCATGCGCAGATCGGCAAGGGCATGTGGGCCATGCCCGACCTGATGGCAGCGATGCTCGAACAGAAGATCGCGCATCCGAAGGCCGGTGCCAACACCGCCTGGGTTCCGTCGCCGACGGCTGCGACGCTGCATGCGACGCACTACCATCGCGTCAACGTTGCCGACGTTCAGGCAAGCCTGAAGAGCCGCACCCGCGCCAAGCTCTCCGACATCCTGTCGGTGCCGGTCGCCGTCCGTCCGAACTGGACGCCGGAGGAAATCCAGCGCGAGCTCGACAACAACGCTCAAGGCATCCTTGGCTATGTCGTGCGCTGGGTCGACCAGGGCGTGGGCTGCTCGAAGGTTCCCGACATCAACAATGTCGGCCTAATGGAAGACCGCGCGACGCTGCGCATTTCTGCCCAGCACATGGCCAACTGGCTGCATCACGGCGTCGTCACCGAGGCACAGGTCGTCGATACGATGAAGCGCATGGCAGCCGTCGTCGACGGCCAGAATGCCGATGATCCGCTCTATGTCGCGATGGCCGGCAACTTCGATGGTTCGATCGCCTTCAAGGCAGCCCTCGACCTGGTCCTCAAGGGTCGCGAGCAGCCGAACGGTTACACCGAGCCGGTCCTGCATCGCCGACGCCTGGAGCTGAAGGCGATGAGCGCCGCCTGAATCGCTTCGCGCGCTAAGATGTCGAAGCAGAGCCGCGTGTTCATTTGAACGCGCGGCTCTGTGCTTTCAGCCGGTGTGGCCTCGGCTCTTCGAGTTCACTCGGACACGGGTGTCTATGGCCTAGAATTCGGCCCAGCCGTCAGTCGCGAGCGCAGCGTTGCCCTGGACTGCGTAACTGGCTGGCCGCCGGGTCGCGTGGGCCGAGACCTGGGCACGATGGCGGCTCGCGATTGCCGCCACCGGCGGAGTGTGTTGAGCTCCAGCTATTGTGCCCTTCTCCCCGGAAAGAATGAAGCGTCCGATCAGGTTGCGCAGGTTCGTGCCCTCCTGCGCCAGGGTAGCGGAGGCGGCATTCGCTTCCTCGACCATGGCCGCGTTCCTCTGTGTCACCTGGTCCATCTGGTTGACGGCGGTGTTGACCTCGCTCAGGCCCACCGATTGTTCACGGGCCGACGTCGCGATCGCTGCCATATGCTCGTTGATCGTGATCACATGCGCTTCGATCGTCTGCAGTGCGTTACCGGTGTCGCGCACCAGGCGTACGCCGTTCTCGACCTCGAGGCTCGATGTGCGAATGAGATCCTTGATTTCTTTGGCGGCCTTGGCAGAGCGCTGGGCGAGCTCACGTACTTCCTGGGCGACGACGGCAAAACCTTTGCCCGCCTCACCGGCGCGTGCTGCTTCTACGCCGGCGTTCAGTGCCAGGAGGTTCGTCTGGAAGGCGATTTCGTCGATGACGCCGATGATGCTGGAAATCTGGCTGGAGGATTCCTCGATCCGCCGCATCGCCTCGACAGCATTGGCGACAACGACGGCCGATTGGGCGGCGCTTGTCTTTGCCTCGCCGGCAACGTCGCGTGCCTCCTCCGTGCGTCTTGACGAGTTGCTGACATTGGCGGTGATCTGATCGAGCGCGGCTGCCGTCTCCTCGAGCGAGGCGGCCTGCTGTTCGGTTCGCTTGGAAAGATCGTCGGCGCTCTGGCTGATCTCGCGCGTACCCACTCCGATGTTGCCGGCGCTGTCGGCGACGGAGAGCAGTGCGTCGTTGAGCTGCCCCGCCGCCTTGTTGAGGTCGTGCCGCAGCTGTTCGAATTCGGCGGCGAAGGGCTCCTGCAGTCGGACGGCGAGGTCGCCACTGGCGAGCCGCTGCAGCCCGCTCGCGAGACCGGCCGTCGCCTGGGTCAGTCGCTCCTGAGCGTCTTGTTCCGCTTGTCTCTGTACGCGGACGCGCTCGGCTTCACTGGTGCGGCGGGTCTCCTCCGCTTCCGCTTGCAGCCGGAGGTTCGATCGTGCGGCCTCGCGGAATGATTGAATGGCGCGGGCCATTTCGGCGATCTCGTCCTTGCCGCCGACCGGCTCGTCGGCCTCTTCGACGTGACCGTCGATCAGCCGGCGCATTGCGGCGATCTGGCGGCCGAGTGGCCCGACGACGCCGCGCAGCACCACCAGGAAGGTACCGGCGGTCAGCGCCATGACGAGAACGATGATCGCGATGTTGAACGTCTGCACCGTCTCGAACTCGCGATGCTTCGCTTCGAAGGCACCGCCGGAAAGCTCGACCTGCAGGTCCGAGATGTGGGAGATCGTCGCCGTCAATGGGTCGATCGTCGCGTAGAGCTTGTCGCGCACGAAAGCGTCGAGCGCCTTCTGATCTCTGTCGGCTAAAATTTGCGTCAGCGCGGTGACCGAATCCATCGCCACGACCATCTGACCCCGCGCATCGTCGACGAGTTTTCGCTCTCCGTCGGTCATCGACGTCGCGGCATAGGCATCCCAGTTGTTCTTGATCGCTTCCCGCGCGGCGTTGACCGAGGCAAGCCCGCTTTCCATCGTTTCGTTGCCGTTGCGCACCTTATGGGCGGCATCGACGATCGATACGGCAAACGCATCGGATGTCGCCTTTAGATTCTTGAGTGGCACGATGCGATCGGCATAGACCGCATCCATCATGTGGCTGGTTTCCGAGAGCGTGCTCTGGCTATGAATGGCGATGCCGATGGCGATGGTTGATAGCAGCGCAATCGCGCCGATGAGCTTTGTCTTGATCAGCATGCCAGTTCCTCCGAGCGGATTTTCTGGCCACACTGTTTCTTTTATTTAGATAACGCTTACTTAATAAGCGGCTGAATTTAAGTCGAAATTGGGCCTATCTGCACCAAGGCGACCAGTTCTCGCGACCCTGATTTGAGTCCATTTTCGCACGGCAACTGTGCGTCGCTGACGCGATGCGCTGCGGCTCGCACCAAAGACAAACGACGGTTGAGCATCGATGCAAAAAAGCCGTCGACCAGGGTCGACGGCTTCCTCGAGACCGAAGTGATTCGGTTATTGCTGGACGACGACGCGGGCGCTCTTGCCCGGGCGAACGCGCGAATAAAGGTCGATGATGTCCTGGTTGATCAGGCGGATGCAGCCCGACGATGCGGCCGTGCCGATCGAAGACCATTCCGGCGTGCCGTGCAGGCGGAACAGCGTGTCCTTGCCCTGGTCGTTGAAGAGGTAGAGCGCGCGGGCGCCGAGCGGGTTCTTGAGGCCGGGGCCCATGCCTTCCTCGACATACTTGGCCACTTCCGGCTTGCGCTCGGCCATTTCCTTCGGGGGATGCCACATCGGCCATTCCTGCTTCCAGGCGATGTAGGCTTCGCCTTCCCATGCAAAGCCGGCCTTGCCGACGCCGATGCCATAGCGAACGGCCTTGCCGCCGGGCAGCACGTAGTAGAGGAAGCGATTCGGCGTGTTGACGACGATCGTGCCCGGGCGCTCGCTGGTGGTGTAGTCGACGATCTGGCGATGGAAACGGGTGTCGACCTTGTTGATCGGGATCGCGGGCAGCGCGTAACCGTGGTCCTCAACTGCGCCATAATCGCCGTTGAAGATCTGATTCGTAGCAACTGTTACCGCTACCGGAGCGGGATTGTTGGCAGCCGTCTCGGGCTTGGACGAGGTCGTCGAGCAGCCGGCAACGGCGAGTGTCGCCGCGAGGCTGCACAAGAGGAAGGCATTGCGGAAGCGCATGGGAGTCTCTTAAAAAGAAGCAAAGAAAAACTGGGTCGCCGCGACCAACAGTGCGTACGGTTATTTTCGATTAGTTTGTGCTATGCAAGAGATTGCGCGGCCACAATTTGGCTGGAAAGTGCAAATTCCATGACCCTTGTTTTTTTGCAACAAAATGACCGTCCCAAAGGGACACCCGGCGCATGACCATCCTCTCCATCCATGGTGGCAATCCGCTGATCGACGGTCGGCAGTCGAATCGCGCAATGATGGTGCGTCGCGGCGTGCAGCGGCTTTTTGCCGAACTTCGCCATTCCGTCCTGCCCGAATTGACGCTGGCCAGCGGCAGACGCGCCGACCTGATCTCGCTCTCGGCCAAGGGTGAGATTTGGATCGTCGAGATCAAGACCTCGATCGAGGACTTTCGCGTCGACCGCAAATGGCCGGACTACCGGCAGCATTGCGACCGGCTGTTCTTCGCAACCCATGCCGGCGTGCCGCTGGATATCTTCCCGCAGGAGTGCGGTCTGCTGCTTTCCGATGGCTATGATGGGCACATCGTTCGCGAAGCGCCCGAACACAAGCTGCCGCCGGCGACACGCAAGTCCGTCTTGCAGCTCTTTGCCCGTACGGCGGCACAACGGTTGATGCTCGCGGAGTGGGCCGCCGAGCGCAATGGCGAACTCGGTGATTCGATCGGCGACATCCTGTCCGGTGGCCGCGATAGCGGCTGACCCCGGAGCAATCCACGAAAAGTGTGACGCGGTTTTCCGACTACGATCGCGCTACTTCTGAAGAGCTATTCGCTTACTTCGGCGCGCGCTTGGCAAGAATGCGCTGCAGCGTGCGGCGGTGCATGTTGAGCCGGCGTGCCGTCTCCGAGACGTTGCGCTCACACATCTCATAGACGCGCTGAATGTGTTCCCAACGGACACGATCGGCCGACATCGGGTTTTCCGGCGGCTCGACGCGTTCGCCCTGGCGCTGAACGAGGGCTGCGAAGATATCGTCGGCATCGGCGGGCTTTGCGAGATAATCGACGGCTCCGAGCTTCACCGCGTTCACGGCGGTGGCAATGTTGCCGTAGCCGGTCAGCATGATCATGCGCGTGTCGTCGCGTCGCCCGCGGATCGCTTCGATCACGTCGAGGCCGCTGCCGTCGCCGAGGCGAAGATCGATGACCGCGTATTTCGGCGGGTTGCCCTTGGCCTTGGCAATGCCTTCAGCGACCGATTCGGCAATGTCGACGGAAAAGCCGCGCGCTTCCATGGCGCGGGCAAGGCGCCGGAGAAAGGGCGCGTCGTCGTCGACGAGCAACAGGGTGCGGTCCGGTCCGATCAGTTCGGCGTCCTGGGCTGCGGGCGTGCTGGGCGAAGCTGTCGATTTGTCGGTCATTCTGGCAATCCTTGAGCGAAAACCTGCGCTTTCGCCGAGACTTTAGGTTTCCTCTACTGCGCCGCGCGTCGTGCAAGACGCTTAAAGGTCGCTGTAGCACTTTGAATTACTGCACAATCTTGCCTTTAAATCGATTCCGATTTGAAAATTATGCGGTAGCCTCGTTCAATAAACTGCGAAATGTCATTTCGCCAGTTTCGTATCCATCAGGGCGCGCGGCCATTCGACGCTGACCCGGGCGCCCGGCCTGTCCGGCCCACCGTTTTCGAAACGCAGGCGCGCGCCGGACCGTTCCAGCAGCGTCTTGGCGATGAAAAGCCCGAGCCCGAGGCCGCCGGCGCTGTCGTCCTTCTGTCGGCGGGTCACATAGGGTTCGCCGATACGCTGCAGGATATCCGGGGCGAAGCCGTCGCCATCGTCCTCGATCGTCACTTTCACGCGGTCCGTCGTATGCACGACCGTAACCGTCACTTCCTTCTTGGCATAGTCGACCGCGTTTTCGAGCAAATTGCCGAGCCCGTAGAGAATGCCGGCATTGCGGTTGCCGACCGGCTCGGTGGTGCGGTCGCCCTTCTCGACGAGGTTGATGTGGATGCCGAACTCGCGATGCGGTGCCATCACCTCTTCGATCAGCGATGACAACGGCAGCATCCGCATGTGTTCCTCGCTCTCGGAGGAGAGCGTCGTCAGCCGTTTCAGGATATCGCGGCAGCGTTCGCTCTGGCTGCGCAGCAGATGCACGTCTTCGCCGAAGCGCGGATCGTTGCCGAGCTCGCGCTCCATTTCCTTGGCGACGACGCTGATCGTCGCAAGGGGCGTGCCGAGCTCGTGTGCCGCGGCGGCCGCCAGGCCATCGAGCTGCGACAGGTGCTTTTCCCGTTGCAGCACGAGCTCGGTTGCCGTCAACGCTTCCGAAAGCTCGCTCGCCTCCAACGAGACCCGATAGGTATAGAAGGCGGCAAAGGCGGTCATCGAAACGATCGCGAACCAGATGCCGGCGGTCAGCACGCGCGGCATCAGCAGAACCGTGCCCGGGTACCAGGGGAGGGGAAAGGGCGAGAAGGCAAGCGCGGTGATGGCGATCACCGCGAGACCGGCAAGGATGATGCTGTGCGATTTCGGTTGCGACGCCGACGAAATAATGACCGGAACGCAGAGAAGCGGTGCAAAGGGATTGGTGAGACCACCGGTGATGAACAACAGCCCGGTGATCTGCGCGAGATCGAGGCCGAGAAGCGCGAAGGCGGCCGGAGGCTGCAGCCGGTGCGTCGGCGGATAGCGCAGCGTCACATAGGCGTTGACCAGCGCCAGGCTGGCGATCAGCACCAGGCAGGAAATCAGCGGCAGCGGAAACTGCAGCCAGAACGCGGTAATGAGGACGGCGATCGACTGGCCGCCGACAGCAAGCCAGCGCAGCCGGACGAGCGTCTGCAGGCGCAGGCTGCGGTTGGTGGTCTGGTCGTTGTTGTGTTCGAGCGCAACTGTGGTCATTCGTCCTTGTATTCCCGCCATCGGTGCTTTCGTCTCATGTACCACGGGGCTTCGCCCGTGTCGTCGGCGCCGCATTCGCCGGATCTTCGGGCCACGGGTGTTTCGGATAGCGCCCACGCATGTCCGCGCGCACGTCCCGCCAGGAACCCGCCCAGAAACCGGGAAGGTCGCGCGTCGTCTGGATCGGGCGATGGCCGGGCGAAATCAGTTCGAGCAGCAGCGGCAGGCGGCCATTGCCAATCGCCGGATGGGTCTTGAGACCGAACAGTTCCTGTACGCGGATTGATAGCAGCGGTTCGTCGCCGTCATAGTGGATCGGGTGCCTTTGCCCGGTCGGCGCCTCGAAATGCGTCGGCGCGAGCTTGGCGAGTTCTCGCTGCCGCTCGTGCGGAATGAGCGACAGCAGGCCATCGGACAGGTTGGACGGCTTGATGTCGGCAATGGCGGTCACGCCGTGCTGGAAGGGCACGAACCACGTGTCGAGACGGTCGAGCAGCGCCTGATCGGAGACATCCGGCCAGGGCTCGCCGATCGAACGGTTGAGGAAACCGATGCGATCGCGCATCTGCATCGCCTCTTTCGAGAACGGCACGACGGCAAGGCCGAGCTGGCGCACGCCGTCGGCAAGCGCGCGTGCGGCAGCTTCGCCGGTGGGTCTTGCAAGCGGCGCCTCCTCGAAGATGATGGCGCCGAGCCGCGTTACGCGGCGTGCGCGTACCTGCCGGCTCTGCTTGTCGAAGAAGCTCTGGTCTTCGCGGGTGATCGCCTCGGGCATATGTGCCTCCACCTCGGCACGGGTCAGTTCGGCGGCTGCCAGCACCCGCTGGCCGCCGGCGCGGCCGGTCAGGTCGGCGATGACGAGCATGGGGGCCGCGGCCAGTCGCTCCGTCTCGGGAATCTCCGCGCCGCGTCCGTTCGCCATTACGTACCGGCCGCGGCCGCCCCGCTGCAGCGCGATGCGGTCGGGAAAGGCATGCATCAGCAGCGCGCCGGGCAGGATCGGTTCGTTCGACCTCGGCGCGCCCTTCAACTCTGCCGCCATGCGCCGCGCGAGATTGCGCGACGCCTCGGCGCGATCGCCACGCTCCTGCCGGAAGCGGCGCAACCGATCTTCGAGATCGATGCTGGTACCGCCGAGGCCCTGTTCGGTCAGCATCACCGCCAGCAGGCAGGCCGCCTCTGCCTGTCCCTCTTCGGCCGCGGCAACGGCCATCGCCGCGAGCCGCGACGGCAATGCCAGGTCGCGGATCTTGCGGCCCTTCAGCGTCAGCGCACCGGCATCGTCCAGTGCGCCGAGCGCCGCTAGCAGTTTCCTGGCTTCAGTAAGTGTCGTTTCCGGCGGCGGATCGATGAAGGCGAGGGTGGTCGGATCACTCACGCCCCAATGGGCGCAGTCGAGCAGCAGGCCCGAGAGATCGCTGGCGAGGATCTGTGGTGGCGTGAAGGCTGAAAGCGCCGCCGTCTGGCCGCTGTGCCAGAGGCGAACCGCGGTGCCGGGTTCGGTTCGTCCGGCACGCCCGGCGCGCTGGTCGGCGGAGGCGCGCGAGACCCGCACCGTCTCCAGCCGGGTGATCCCGGTTGCCGCTTCGAAGACCGGAAGGCGCTGCAGGCCGCTGTCGATGACAATGCGTACCCCGTCGATGGTGATCGAGGTCTCGGCGATCGAGGTGGCAAGCACGATCTTGCGGGTGCCTGATGGCGCCGGCCGGATCGCGGCATCCTGTTCCTTCTGGGTCAGGTTGCCATAAAGCGGCACGATCGCCGTATTCGCCTCAAAGCGATCCTGGAGTCGCGCTGCGACGCGGGTGATCTCGGCCTGGCCGGGCAGAAAGGCGAGGATGGAGCCTTCTTCCGTGCGGTGCGCTTCGGCGATCGCCCGCACCATGGCATCCTCTACGCTGTCGCCGCCGCGATCCTGATAGCGGATGTCGATCGGATAGCTGCGCCCCTGGCTTTCGACGACAGGTGCGCCACCGAGCAAGCCTGAGACCCGCTCGACATCGAGCGTCGCCGACATGACGATGATCTTGAGGTCGTCGCGCAGCGCCGCCTGCACGTCGAGTGCCAGCGCCAGCCCGAAATCCGCATCGAGCGAGCGCTCGTGGAATTCGTCGAACAGGACCGCCGCGACGCCCTTAAGCTCCGGGTCATCGAGAATCATGCGGGCAAACACGCCTTCGGTCACGACCTCGATGCGAGTCTTGGCAGAGATGCGATTGTCGAGACGCATGCGGTAGCCGACGGTTTCGCCGACTTTTTCACCTAAGAGCTCCGCCATGCGCCCGGCTGCAGCCCGTGCCGCAAGCCGCCGGGGCTCAAGCAGAATGATCTTCCCGCCCTTTACCCAGTCCTGCTCAAGCAGAAAAAGCGGAACGAGCGTCGTCTTGCCGGCGCCGGGTGGGGCGGAAAGCACCACGGAGGGTCCTGCGATCAGAGCCTGTGCCAGTGCGGGCAACACCTCGCGAACCGGAAGCGCAGGAAGCTGTGTCGTCACGTCTGGATCTCCGCCCCTAGGGATAATGGCGCCGCATGCGGCCGGTGCACACGTATGGCTCGTGCACCACCATGTTTGTCGGTCTGCCCTGGCATGGATAGAGAAGTCGGGCAGGGCGAACGCTTCGCAAGTACGGCAATAGGCCGGCCAAGGGCAAGGCATGGTGCACCTGTGGGCGTGCTCGCGTGGCGCTTCCGTGCCGACGAAATCAACATCTGACGACCGAGAGGTCCACGCTGTCTATATGTAGAGAAGAGCACTCGGAGGGATGTTTTTGACCCTGTGAAGTGGCCATCAGGTTTTTGACCGTCCGGTCAAGGATTCGCATTGCGGATTCGCCGGATTTTCGATGCATTAAATCGACCAAGTTTATCAACAGTGGAAAGAAGTGTTTAATTTCAACAACTTGTC
>NZ_JAEPRP010000167.1:0-16459 GCF_016652895.1 Ensifer sp. SSB1 | reverse complement strand
TCGGCAGCGGCGATGGCGTTGAGCTCGGCCGCAAGCGCGCCAGACTTGAGTTCGTTGCTCATCTCAGGCCTCCAGACGCCATTTGAGGGTGACACCGCCGGTCTCGTTGAGATCGAGCGCCGGGATCGCAGACAGAAGCTTGCGGGTATAGGGCTCCTTGGGCGCGTCGAAGATCCGGTCGCGGTCGCCCTCCTCGATGATGCGCCCGTCCTGCATGACGATGACCCGGTCGGCCACCTGCTCGACGACGCCGAGGTCGTGGCTGATGAACAGGCACGAGAAGCCGTAGCGCTTCTGCAGGTTCGAGAAGAGTTCCAGCACCTGGGCCCGGACCGTAACATCGAGCGCGGAAACCGGCTCGTCGGCGATCAGGAATTTTGGCCGCCGCGCAATCGCACGGGCGATCGCCACACGCTGGCGCTGGCCCCCCGAGAGTTCATGGGGATAACGATTGGCGAAATCGGCGCTGAGTCCGACTTCCTCAAGCGTTTCGAGTGCACGGCGACGCTTGGCCGGCGTGTCGAGATCCGGCACCAGCCGCAGCGCCTCTTCGACCAGCGCCTGAATGGTCATGCGTGGATCGAGCGAGGAATAGGGATCCTGGAAGACCATCTGGCAGTTGAGCCGATAGTCGCGCCAATCGGCGCTGCGCTCGCGTCCCTGGAACAGGATCTCGCCTTCCGCCTGCTGGACGAGGCCGGCGATCGTGCGGCCGAGCGTCGTCTTGCCGGAGCCGGAGCCGCCGACAAGCGCCACGACCTCACCGACATGGATATCGACGCTGACGCCGTGCAGCGCACGCTTCGGCTCGTGCTTGCGAAACAGCCCCTTGCGGCCGGGATATTCGACCACGATGTTTCGCGCCGAAACCATCGGCGTGCGGGCCATGTCGAGCTCACGCGCCGCGCCGCGGTACGGCAGCGACGAAAGCAGCTTGCGGGTATAGGGATGCTGTGGTGCCTGCAGGATCTCTTCCGTCAGCCCCTGCTCGACGACGACGCCCTTTTCCATCACCACGAAGCGGTGTGTGTAGCGGGCGACCATCGGCAGGTCATGGCTGATCAAAAGCACCGCCGTGCCCTCGGCCTGGGTCAATTCGACCATAAGCTCCATGACGTCGCGCTGGACGACCGCATCGAGCGCGGTGGTCGGCTCGTCGGCGATCAGCAAAGCCGGCTTCAAGAGCATGACCGAGGCCAGCATGATGCGCTGGCGCATGCCGCCGGAGAACTCGTGCGGATAGGCGGTCAACGCCCGCTCCGGCTCGCGGATGCCGACGCGACCAAGCATCGAGAGGATCGCTGTGCGGCGTTCCTCGACCGACATCTTGGTGTGCAGGATCAACCCTTCTTCGAGCTGCCTGCCGATGGTCATCGAGGGATTGAGCGAGGTCATCGGCTCCTGGAAGACGACGCCGATCTCGCCGCCGCGAAGCTCGCGGAGATCCCGGTCCTTCATGCCGAACACGTCGTTGCCCCGATAGAGGACCTTTCCGCCGACATGGCGCACCGCCGGCGGGATGAGGCCGATGATCGCCCGTGTCGCGAGCGTCTTGCCGGAGCCGCTTTCGCCGACGATGCCGACGATCTCGCCGGGAGCAACGTCGAAGCTGACGCTCTTGACCACCTGGTTGCCGGTATGGGTGACGGCCAGCGAGAGGCCTTCAACGCTTAAGAGGGTCTTGCCGGTCATTTCAGGCCTCGCATGCGGGGGTCGAGCTTGTCGCGCAGAGCATCACCGAGGAGGTTGATGCCGAGCAGGGTGAGAGCGATGCAGAGACCGGGGAAGAAGCCAAGCCAGACGGCCTGTTCGATGAACGGGCGGCCGGCAGCGAGCATGTTGCCCCAGGTGGGCGCCGGTGGCGGCACCCCGAGCCCGAGGAAGGAAAGCGCACTTTCCGAGAGGATCGCCCAGCCGAACATCGAGGTCGCAAGCACCGTGATCGGCGCCACGCAGTTCGGCAGGATGTGGCGCAGCATCGTATAGATCTCGCCATTGCCCATGACCCGCGACGCCTCGATGAACTCGCGCTCCCGCAGCGACAACACGGCGCCGCGCACCACGCGCGCCATCGACGGCGTGTAGGCGATGCCGAGCGCGAAGATGATGCCATACTGGTTGGCGCCGAAGACGGCGAGCAGACCGAGCGCAAGCAGGATGCCGGGGAACGCCAAAAGGGCGTTGTTGATCGCCATGATCACGCCATCGACCCAGCCACGCGCATAGCCGCTGACGATGCCGATGAACGTACCGAAGACGACCGCGAAGGTGACGGTCAGGAAGCCGATCCAGACGCTGGCGCGCGCGCCGACCATGAGCCGGCTCGCGACATCGCGGCCGAACTCGTCGGTTCCGAGCCAGTGCGCCGCACCGGGTGCTGCAAGGCGCGACGTGAAGCCGAGGGCCATCGGATCATAGGGCGTCCAGAACAGGCCGACAGCTGCGACGAAGACGAGCAAGCCGATCAGGCCGCCACCGATGACGCCGTTGAAAGTGAACTTTCTCATTCTGCCACCACCCGCGGATCGAAGAGAGGATAGAGAAGGTCGACCACGAGGTTGACGACGACATAGGAGAAGGCGACGAGCAGCAGACAGCCCTGGATGACCGGATAGTCGCGCTGGAAAATGCCGTCGACCATCAGTCGGCCGAGCCCGGGGATGGTGAAGACCGTCTCGATGACGGCGATGCCACCGAGCAGATTGCCGAGGATCAGGCCGATCATCGTCCAGGTCGGGCCGAAGGCATTCTTGAAGGCGTGGCGCCAGAGAACAGCACTCTCCGAAAGACCTTTGGCACGGGCATGGGTGATGTAGTCGAGCCGCAGCACTTCGAGCGTTGAGGCACGCGCCATGCGGATGATCACGCCCATCTCGTGGATGACGAGCGTCATCACCGGCAGCACCAGATAGAGAAGGCCGGCCTTCCAGTTCTCCGAGATCGGCACGTAGCCCAGCACCGGCAGCCAGCCAAGCTTCAGGCCGAAGGCGAGCAACAGGAGGAGACCGAGCCAGAATGTCGGGATCGACAAAAGCACGGTGGCCGTACCGACAAGCGCGAGATCCGTCAGGCTATTCTGCCGCCAGGCGGCAATGACGCCGGCCGGCACCGCGATGAGGCTCGCCAGGAACACGGCGATGACGACGATCTCGGCGCTGACGAAGAAACGGCTGACGACCAGATGCAGCACCGGCTCGCCGGTGACGATCGAGGTGCCGAAATCCCCGGAGAGGATGTTACCGGCCCAGATGACGAATTGCTCCGGGATGCTGCGGTCGAGACCGAGCTCCGTGCGCAATGCGGCAATCTGCTGCGGTTCGGCCATATCGCCGAGCATCAGTGCTGCCGGATCACCGGGAATGAGGCGGATAAGCGTGAAGACGGCAACCGAGACGATAATGATCGTCGGTATCGCCATCACGAGGCGATTGAGAATGAACTTGATCATGGGTTCCCCGTACTGAGGCTGGCCACACGCGTTACCGCGATTCTCCAGCCCGCCGGCTTTTGTTATCGAAACTATGACCGAATGAAAAAAATGGCGCAATATTATGAGTAAACGTCATACGTCTATGACAACGACATGACACGCCGGACGAGCATCAAAGGGGCGTTCGATGCGCAATATAAAATAACTAAAGCAAAGGGTTACACGCCTCAGGCGCGCAGATCCGCCCAGCCGCTCACAGCTCGTGAACGGCAGCGACCTGGCGCTTCAGACGGTCGATCATCGCCTGGGCGGCAAGCGACAAGGGAACGCCGGCCGCAGTCGCAACACCAAAATCCTGGGTCAGGTGCGGCGAGAATGGCCGAATCTCGATCGGCAGGTGGCGGTGCAGATTGGCAAAGAAGCTGCTGATAATGGCGACCCCAAGACCATAGGCAGCGTAGGCGCAGGCGGAACTGTTGCTGTGGGTCTCGATCTTGACCTTCTGCGGCACGCCGGCCTTGCGGAAGATCTCGTCGAGCATGACGCGCGTCGGCCGGCGGCGGCCGATCAGGATCAGAGGGACGCCACGCAGTTCCTTGGGCGTGACCGTGTCGAGCGCTGCGAGCGCATGCCCCTTCTCCATCACACAAACGCTGACGCCCGTGGCGACCGGCTGCATTTCGATGCCGGCGCTCAATTGCCCCTCATAGCGCAGGAAACCGAAGTCGATGACGCGTTGCTCGACGAGGCGGGCGATCGCGACCGTCGTGTCGAAGAATGTCTCGATGCGCACGCCCGGAAAATCCTTGGCATAGTCGGCCAGCATCGCCGGCGCGAAGGTTTCGGACATGCTGTTCGGCAGGCCGATGCGCACGACCTCGGGGCCCACGGCGCCACTGCGCAGGTCCTGCGCCAGGTTGGTGAAACGGTCGACCCCGAGCAGAATGTGCTCGGCATCCTCGGCGAGTTTCATCGCCTCAGGCGTCGGGATCAACCGGCCCTTGTCGCGCGCAAAAAGCGTCAGCGAGAGGTCTTCCTCAAGCTGTTGCAGTAGCCGGCTGACACCGGACTGGCTGAGCCCCATGGTCTTGGCGGCGGCAATCGTCGACCCGGTCGCCAGAAGCGTGCGCAGCACTTCCAATTGTCGAAAATTCACGCCGCCCCCGGTTCGTTCGAACATCCGCTAGCTCCCGTATTTACGGGAAGCCGATCCAGCACGGAAGAGGTGTGAAAACAAGCGCGGCGAAATCGATCGCA
The DNA here is from genome assembly GCF_016652895.1 of Ensifer sp. SSB1. NCBI lineage: Bacteria > Pseudomonadati > Pseudomonadota > Alphaproteobacteria > Hyphomicrobiales > Rhizobiaceae > Ensifer > Ensifer sp. SSB1. Next base: position 11,772 of record NZ_JAEPRP010000167.1, on the reverse strand, counting down.
GAACGGTTCGCCATGGGTGAGGAGCGCGCGAACGCGCTCCCCGTGGATCAGTGATCAGACGTTGACGCGCACTGGATGGTTGAAACGCTCGGCGAAAACCTCGATCGAGCCGCGACCGAAGTCGCGCAACTGGCGCCTGGTCAAGACAGCCATGACCCGTGCCGCAGTCGACACGGTCATTTCATCGAGCGGACCGTCACCGCTCCAGGGCTTGTTCAGCCGATCCGTGACGATGCCGATAAGGTTTGCCGGCATGATGTCGGTGCAAGGTTTCATCCATTCGAAGACATCGCTGATCGGAAGCAGCTTGCCTTCGAACGCAACGAGCGGCTCGGGCATGCTTGCGCCCCAGTCGTCATAGGCCTCCAGAGCATCGCGAAACAGGTTCTGCAGCGTGATGGAGGCGTGCCCTTCATGTAGAGCAGGCAGGAAATTCGTCATTTGTGTCTCCTTCAGTGGTAAAGGCCGGGAAACGCGAATGGCCAATTCTGTCAGCATGTATTTGTGTTCATGCCGGGTGGCCGATACTCTGAGGCCACGCGACTGGTTAAACTGCAGGCGAAGACGCAATGCGCAAATCGGGTAATAGTTCCCTGAGCCGCAGTCAATTTTGGCGGGAAATTGGCGCGCATACCCGTCGCGTGCCTCGACCAAGGTGTTGTTCCACGGTCTCCCCCCGACTCGATATTACCGATCCAGCCCCGAAGGTAAACACCGGGTCGACATCGCGGCAGGAACGAAATACTCAAATCGATAATTTCTATAGAATATACTATCTTACGTGATCTGGCCAGATATTTCACTGATATGCACCTCAATCGACAGGGAGCAGTCACATGGGAACGATCTCGCGGCTATCCGAGAAAACACGAGCCCCGGCGCACCGGATCGAAAGCGAGGAAGAAGCGCTGTCGATCGCCCGCGAACTGGCGGCCGAGTTCGCAAAGCACGCCAACGAACGGGATACCGATCGTATCCTGCCCTTCGACGAGCTCGATGCGCTGGCGCAATCCGGCCTGCTCGCGATCACCGTGCCGCCGGAATATGACGGCATAGACGTCTCCAATGCGGTGCTGGCGGAAATCACCGCCATCCTCTCGGAAGCTGATTCCTCGATCGGGCAGATCCCGCAGAACCATTTCTACATTCTGGAGGCGTTGCGCACCGACGGCACCGAAGAACAGAAGGCCTTCTTCTTTGGCCGTGTGCTGGCCGGCGACCGTTTCGGCAACGCCCTTTCCGAGCGCGGCACGAAGACCGTCGGCGACTATGCGACGCGGCTGACGCCCGATGGGCCCGGCTTTCGCCTGAACGGCCGCAAGTATTATTCGACCGGCGTGCTGTTTGCCGAATGGATCGTGGTCTTCGCCCTCGATCCGAACGAGAAGCTGACCATGTCCTTCTTGCCGCGTGGCGTCGAAGGATTGCAGATCATCGATGACTGGGACGGCTTCGGCCAACGCACCACCGGCAGCGGCACGACCGTGCTGCAAAACGTCTATGTCGCCGCCGATGCCGTTGTGCGCCACCATCGCGGCTTCGAGCGCCCGACGACGATCGGCTCCGTCGGCCAGATCATCCATGCCGGCATCGACCTCGGTATCGCCAGGGCAGCCTTCGCCGAAACGCTCGATTTCGTACGCAATCATGCGCGCCCCTGGATGGACAGTGGCGTCGAGCGTGCTGCCGACGATCCCCTGACGATTGCCCGCATCGGCCAGCTTGCCATCCGCCTCGAGGCGGCAACGGCAACGGTCGAGCGCGCCGGCAAGAAGGTCGACGTCGCCCAGATCAACGGCACCGAGGAAAGCGTCGTCGAGGCAACGCTTGCCGTGGCCGCGGCGAAGGTTCTGACGACAGAGATCGCGCTGGAAGCGAGCAACACACTGTTCGAACTCTCAGGAACCGCATCGACGAAGATCGGCCTCAATCTCGACCGGCATTGGCGCAACGCCCGCACCCACACGCTGCACGACCCGGTGCGCTGGAAACATCACGTCGTCGGCAACTACCACCTGAACGGCGTCAAGCCGCCGAAGAACGGCGCGCTTTGATCCCATCGACCGCGCATGATCGGCCCGAAGCGCATCTGCGTTTCGGGCGATGCCCAACCTTGTCCGCAGGAGAGCTCCATGAGTCGCGAAATTCGGCTGAATGCCTTTGACATGAACTGCGTCGGCCATCAGTCGCCGGGGCTCTGGACGCACCCTCGCGATCAGTCCTGGCGCTACAAGGATCTCGATTACTGGGTGCATCTGGCAAAGACGCTCGAGCGCGGCAAGTTCGATGGGCTGTTCATCGCCGACGTGCTTGGGGTCTACGACGTGCTGAACGGCAACGCAGACGCGGCTCTTCGCCATTCGGCCCAGGTCCCGGTCAACGATCCATTGCAGCTCGTGCCGACGATGGCCTACGAAACCGCGCATCTCGGCTTCGGCCTGACGGCTTCGCTTTCCTTCGAGCATCCCTACACCTTCGCCCGCCGCATCTCGACACTCGACCATCTGACCAAGGGGCGGATCGGCTGGAACATCGTCACCTCCTACCTGAACAGCGGCGCCCTCAATGTCGGCCAGGCGCGGCAGGCGCGCCATGACGACCGGTATGATCTGGCCGAGGAATATCTGGAGGTTTGCTACAAGCTCTGGGAAGGGAGCTGGGAAGACAGTGCTGTCGTGCGCGACCGGGCAACCGGCATCTTCACCCATCCCGACAGGGTGCACCCGATCAATCACCGCGGCCGCCATTTCACCGTTCCCGGCATCCACCTGAGCGAACCATCGCCGCAACGCACGCCGGTGCTCTACCAGGCGGGCTCCTCAAGCCGGGGCAAGGACTTCGCCGGGGCACATGCCGAATGCATCTTCGTCGCCGCGCCCTCGAAGGCGGTGCTCAAGCGCTACGTCGCCAACGTCCGGGACGCGGCCCTACGCGCCGGCCGCAACCCGCGCGAAATCCTGGCCTTCAATCTGCAGACGGTGATCCTCGGGGAAACCGATGCCGAGGCGAAGAAGAAGTTCGACGAGTACCGCAGCCACGTCTCCTACGAGGGCGCGCTGGCATTGATCTCCGGCTGGACGGGCATCGACTTTGGCCAGTTCGCTCCGGACGAGCCTCTGCGCCACCGTTACACCAACGCGGTGCAATCGGCTGTCGAAACATTTACGACCATCGATCCGGACCGGGTCTGGACCGTGCGCGAGATGGCCGAGTGGGTGGGCATCGGCGGCTTCGGACCGGTCTTTGTCGGCTCACCTTCGACGGTTGCCGACCTCTTGCAGGAATGGGTCGAGGACACCGATGTCGATGGTTTCAACCTCGCCTATGCGGTAACGCCCGAGACCTTCGAAGACGCCGTCGATCTGCTGGTGCCGGAGCTGCAGAAGCGCGGCGTCTACAAGACCGGTTACCGCGAAGGCACGCTCCGCGAAAAGCTCTTCGGCGCCGGGCCAAGGCTCGCGGCGCCGCATCCGGGTGCGGGTTACCGGGACCTTGCCGAAACGAGGGCGGCAATCGCGACATCGGCGTAGGGCAACTCGCAGACATGATCTCCGCCGGAGGCGGAGATTTGAGACGCCAAGTTGCTCGCTAGGGTTAAAGAGGTCGGCAAAGCCGGTAGCTTTGCCGACCTTGCTTGGCTGTCGCACCCCGATTCCGCTTGGGTCAGGTCAGGCCGCACGCGCTCTCACAGACGCCGCACCGGAGTTTTCGAATTAAGGAATACCGCTGCTTTCCAAATTTTATTGACAAGCAGGTTCCTTGCGCGCATTTTAGAAAGCAATAGTTTTCCTAATTTTGCGAACGGCGTTTTGGAGCGCCTGCCACACCGGCGAAAGGAACCTGCCATGAACCAGCACACGCCAGTCGCCATCATCGAAAGCCCCTCGCCGACCGCGGAGGCAGTGCCGGCCATCCGGCTGCCGGAGCAGCTGCCGGCGATCCCGCTTGCGGTAGCGCCAGCCGAAAACATGCCCGGGAAGCGGCGGTTGCGTGGGCTGCTCTTCGCCTCCGTGGCCGTCGCCGCCCTGGCCGCTACCGCCGATTTCGGGTGGGGGTACTGGACGACAGGCCGCTTCCAGGTGTCGACCGACGACGCCTATGTGAAGGCTGACAGCACGACGATTGCGCCCAAGGTCTCCGGCCACATCGCCGAAGTCCTCGTGGCCGACAACGAACGGGTAAAGGCAGGGCAGATCCTCGCCCGCATCGACGATCGCGACTTCAAGGTGAGCCTCGTGCGGGCCATGGCCGAGGTGGAAGCAGCAGAAGCCAGCATCGCCAACAAGCGGTCGGCCCTGGTGGCTCAGCAATCCGCTATCGACGCCGCAAAGGCGACCGTCGAGGCCGACAAGGCCGACCAGACCTTTGCCGAGCAGGACGACAAGCGCTACTCCGAGCTTGCCAGACAGGGCTTCGGCACCATCCAGAATGCCCAGCAGGCGGCCTCGCGCATTACGGCCGCCCGTGCCGCGGTCACGCGTGACACGGCGGCACTTGCCAATGAGACCAAGCAACTCGACGTGATCAAGGCCGAGGTCGCGCAGGCGAAGGCCGCACTCGACAGCGCCAAGGCGGCGCAGAGCCAGGCCCGCCTGAACCTATCCTACACCGCCCTTTCCGCCCCCATCGACGGCGTGATCGGCAATCGCACCCTGCGGGTGGGCCAATATGTGCAGGCCGGCGCCCAACTGATGGCGGTCGTTCCCACGGAGGCGGCCTACATCGTCGCCAACTACAAGGAAACCCAACTCACCTACGTCCATCCCGGCCAGGCGGTGACTATCGAAGTGGACACTTTCCCCGGACAGGTCTTCGAGGGTCACGTCGATAGCATCTCGCCGGCGAGCGGGCAGGAATTTGCACTGCTGCCGCCCGACAATGCGACGGGCAACTTCACGAAGGTGGTGCAGCGCATCCCGGTCAAGATCGTTCTTGACCACGGCGGCGCGCGATCGGTGACCTTGCGCCCGGGCATGTCGGTCTATCCGACGATCGATATCAAGCAGACCGCCGCCGAGGTCGCATCGACAACGCCAGGCACCTATTGAGGGCGGCGAGACGCCCATCGCACCGGCCAGGCATGGCAGGAGGGTATGATGTCCACCATTGCACACACGGCGTCTTCCGGCATGCTACCGGTTGCTGATGTCCGGTCCGAAAAAGCAGGTACGACGGCCTGGATCGCAGTGCTCGCCGGATTGATCGGCGCGTTCATGGCGATCCTGAACATCCAGATCACCAACGCCTCGTTGCTGAATATCGAGGGCGGCATCGGCACCGGTGTCGACAACGGCGCCTGGATATCGACCTCCTATCTCATCGGCGAGATCGTGGTGATCCCGCTTACCGACTATCTGAGCCGCGTGTTTTCGTTCCGACGCTACATCCTGGCGAATGCCGTCCTGTTCCCCATCTTTTCCGCGGCCTGCGCCTTCGCCCATGACCTCGGCTCGATGATCGTGCTGCGCGGTCTGCAGGGCTTTGCCGGCGGCGTGCTCATCCCCATGGCCTTCACCATGGTCCTGACCCGGCTACCGAAGGCGCAGCAGCCATTCGGCCTGGCGCTGTTTGCGCTGTCCGTCACGTTTGCACCGGCGATCGGCCCCACCATCGGCGGCTATCTCACCGAGAACTACGGCTGGCAGTCGATCTTCTTCGTCAACACGCCGCCGAGCATCATCATGGTGGTTGCGCTCTACCTCACGCTCGAAAAGAAGCCCATGAACCTGCCGCTGCTGCGGCACGGCGACTGGGCCGGTATCGTCACCATGGCGATCGGGCTTGCGGCGCTGCAGACCGTGCTCGAGGAAGGCAACAAGGATGACTGGTTCCAGTCGCCGTTCATTGTCAAGCTCGCCCTGATCGCAGCCGTGTTTCTGGCCGCCTTCGTCGTCATCGAGCTCAAGGTCGAAAGGCCACTGGTCCAGCTGCGCCTGCTGAAACAGCGCAACTTCGGCGTCGGCGTTCTCGTCAACGTTCTGGTCGGCGTGGCGCTGTTCGGCACCGTCTACATCCTGCCGCAGTATCTGGGTCAGGTTCAGCGTTACAATGCCGAACAGATCGGTTTCGTGTTGGCCTGGACCGGCTTGCCGCAGCTCCTCATCATTCCGCTCGTGCCGGCGCTGATGAAGCGCTTCGACGCCCGCCACATCGGCTTCGTCGGCATCAGCATCTTTGCGGCCAGCTGTTTCATGAACACCACCCTGTCACTCGACAGCGCCGGCGATCAGCTCTTCCTGCCCAACATCGTGCGCGCTATCGGCCAGGCGCTGGTGCTGACGCCGATCACGGTGATCACGACCGCCGGCATCGCGCCGAGCGATGCAGCCGCGGCCTCCGGCCTGTCGAACATGCTGCGCAACCTCGGCGGCGCGGTCGGCACGGCGATGCTCGCGACGGTGCTGACCAAGCGGGAACAGTTTCACTCCAACATCATCGGCCAGAACGTGACGCTCTACCGCGACGAGGTGCGCGACAGGATAGGCGATCTGACGCAGCATTTCATGGCCCATGGCGTCTCCGATGCCGCCGTCGCGCAACACAAGGCGATCGCAGCGATCGGCGCGACGGTCCACCGTCAGGCCCTGATACTGGGGTTCAGCGATACCTTCGCGGTCATCGGCACCGTGTTGGCACTCGCCGCAATCGCCCTGCTCTTTACCCGGAAGATCCAGCTTGGCGGCGCCGGTGCAGGGGGCGCCCATTGAGAAGCCGGTGCGCGCTATAGATGCATAGCGCCAGCTGCGCCTGCAGGCATTTCACTTTGCGTATTGACCCAGGTTTCTCAAAGGGTTGAAGTGCACGGGCCATTCAAGCGAGGAACCTGACCCTGCACAGCAGCGCCCCTTCCATAGCAACGGGAGAGATGGATCGATTGATCCACTTTTACCGCTGGGTCGATAGCCCGCTCGGCCCGATCGAGGACTGGCCGCCATGCCTGGCGGCCGCGGTCGACATCATGTTGCCGGCGCAAGCGCAGATCGTGATGTTCTGGGGCGAGGAGTTCGTCGCTCTCTATAACGACGCCTACGCGCCCACCATCGGAGACAAGCACCCGCGGGCGCTGGGGCGGCCGGCCCGCGAAAACTGGGGCGAACTCTGGAGCGACCTCGAACCTTTGTTGCGGCGCGTGCTGGAGCGCGGCGAAACGGTGGTCGCGAAAGATCGCCCCTTCTACATCGAACGTCATGGCTATCCCGAAACTGCCTATTTCGATATTTCCTATTCGCCCGTTCGCGACGAGGAACAGAAGGTCCGGGGCGTTTTCTGCATCGTCAACGAAACGACGGAGCGCGTGAGGTTCGAAGGCGCGCTGCAGGCCAACGAGGAGCGGCTGCGCGCCATCTTCTCGCAGTCGGCCGCCGGCATCGGCCAGATGGACCTGACCGGCCGCTTCCTGCTGGTCAACAATCGCTTCTGCGAAATCGTCGGCTATAGCGAAGCCGAACTGCTGACGATGCGGATGCACGACATTACCTTTCCCGAAGACGTCGCCGAAAGCGCCCGCCGGTTCAAGACGATGGCGAGCACCGGCCAAAGCTACGAAATCGAGAAGCGCTACTTGCGCAAGGACGGCAGTCTCGTCTGGGTGACGAGTTCGGTCTCGGCGCTTCGCGACGAGCGTGGCAATTTTCGCGAGGCGGCAGCCGTCATCGTCGACATTACCGAGCGCAAGCGGGCCCAGGAGGTCGAGCGTCGCCTGGCGGCGATCATCGCGTCCTCCAACGACGCCATTCTCGGCATCGATCTCAGGATGAAGATTACGACGTGGAATGCCGGGGCCGAAAGGCTCTACGGCTATTCGGCCGAGGAAATGGTCGGCCGCTCCGTCATGACGCTCGTTCCCGAGGATCGCATCGACGAAGAACCCGCCATCCTCAGGCAGGTCAACGCTGGCCTCAAGGTCGAACCATACGAGACCAAACGCCTCCACAAGGACGGTCGGAGCGTCGATGTCCTGCTCAGCGTTTCGCCGATCTACGACGCCTATGGCAGCATCGTCGGCGCCTCGAAACTGGCCCACGACATAACCGTGCGGAAGGAGGCAGAGCGCCTTCAGACCGTCCTGGTCGGCGAACTGAACCACCGCGTCAAGAACGTGTTTGCGACCGTGCTGGCCATTGCCCGACAGACGCTCGGTCGCAGCGATGCGACCGACGCCGGAGAGGTGCAGGCCTTCGAAGCGCGACTGGTTTCGATGGCACGAGCCCACGACCTTCTAACCCACGGAAACTGGGAACGGGCGGAGCTGCAGGCGATCATCAACCAGGCGATCTCCCCCTACTCGCAGGAGCGTTTTGTCGTCTCCGGCCCGCAGATTCAGGTACCGCCGCGGATGGTCGTGTCGCTGTCCCTGGCGCTGCACGAGCTCGCCACGAACGCCGCGAAGTACGGCGCCCTTTCGACCGGCGATGGGCAGGTCTCAGTCACGTGGTCGCTGCAGGCCGGAACGACCACCCGGCTGTCGCTGCGTTGGCAGGAATCCGGCGGTCCGTTGGTAAAGCAACCATCGCGCAAGGGATTCGGTTCGCGGCTGATTCAAACCCTGTTGGCAGCCGAACTGAATGGCCAGGTGGAGATCAACTATCACCCCACAGGCCTGGTGTGCACGGTCGACGCAGCCCTGAAAGGCGGGTGGGACGAACCCACCGCGCCCTGACTGCGCATTGGCAGCCATCGAGCATCACGCAAGGTCGCGGCTTACGCCTTGCCGGTGAGCGCAAGCACGCGGTCCAAAGCTGCGGCAAACCCCTTGAGCGATACCGAGAACGTCACGTCCTTTTCCGTATCGCTCGCAAAAGCGCCGATCTTCAAGGCCGTTCCGCTGCGCAGCAATGCGACTGTCCCTTCGGTAAACGTCAACGACACGATGCAGCCGATGGGCAGGCAGGTGCGGAAAGGCGTCGGTTTGCCGCCGGTCGCATCATCGACACCGAGGGTGACGCCCTTTTCGAGATAGAGGCCAAAGGGAAGCGCGAGGCTCCCCGCCAGACCGGCGTTTTCCGCCGGCCGAAGCTCGAGTGTCAACACGTGCTGGCCACTCTTGTGGAACTGTCGCTGCGACAGGATGCAATGCTTCTTGCCCTCGATCTCGGCGCAGGCGACGCTCCAGTCCTCATAGGTTTCGGAACGCTCGGATGGCGCGGCAGCCTTCCCGGCCGCCGCGTCCTCTCCGTAAAGCGGGCTGATGGCGACAAATGTCGCCATCAGCATTGTCGATAGCCAAACGAGCCGGCGCATCAGAAGCGCACATCAAGCTTGGCATCGACCGCGTTCTGCGTCGTGCCGGAGCCGAACTGTCCGGTATAGGTGATGCCGAGGCTCGCATTGCCGGTCAGCGCGAAATCGATGCCAGCCTCGATGATCGCCGCGTCTTCGGCGATCGGTGTGCCGGCAACCGAGAAGGCGCTACCCGTACCGAAAGCCATGGTCGAGAACGGCGTCGTGTCGCCGAAGGCGTGCTGCCAGCCGAGCATGCCGCGCACCTTCGCATCCGTCGCGCCGAGGGCGAGCGGTGCAGAGGCACGAAGACCGAGCGTGGTGAAGGTCGTGTCGGTCGTGTTGCTATTGCTCGAGAGTGCCGCCGCAGCACCGCGCTCGGTGAAGCCATCGGTGTGCAGGCTGACATAGGCGAGATTCGCAAATGGCTCGAGCGCGACGCTCGGCAGGTCGATGCGATAACCGACTTCGCCGAAGGCCTGGAAGGTGCCCGCGTCATAGTCGGCCTTCAGCTGATCGCTGAAGCCGGGGAAGACGACGCTGCGCGACGTGTTGATCGAGTGCCAGGTGTAGGCGAGGCCGGATCGTAGCGCGACATCGCCCCAACGACCGCCACTGTAGACACCGAGGTGGTAGTTGTCGCTGTCGCCGCTGGAAGCACGGTTGTCGACATCAAAGTTGGTTCGGCTGTAGCCGGCCATGATGCCGACGAGCGCATTATCCGAAACCGCTGCATCGAAGCCGGTGATGAAGCCGCCGGTCGACTGGTCGAGGCCACCAGCATTGCCGTTGCCGTCCGTGTTGGTCCAGGAGCCGAACACCTGACCCCAGCCGACCATCGCCGGCGGCGCGGCGGGAACGGCATTGACGGCAGCAACGGCACCGGTGGTGATCTTGTCCTCCGGGCCGTAGGCAAGAACCGGAACGCTCGCGGCCCCGACATCGCCGAAAGCGTCGCGAATGCGGTTGTTGGCGGCATTGCGCAGCAGGCTGCTGTCGTTGATCAGTGCCGTCTGCGCCGAGGCATGGACTTCGCCGGACAGGAGGTCGAAGGCACGGCGTGCAGCATCGCCATCCTGCAGGATGAGGGCATTGTAGAGCGCGAGCGACGGACCGCTCTGGCCGAGGGTGTTGAGGGCGAGTGCCGTCCGCCGCTGATTGCCTGTCGAAGCTTCGCCTTCGAAGACGCCGGGTTCGGGCTCGCCGGGCTTTGGCTCTCCACCCGGCTCGCCCGGCTTGGGTTCTTCACCCGGCTTCGTGCCGCCGTTCTTGACCTTGATCTTCAGGTCGACCTGCTTTTCCTTCTGGTCGAGCGAGACTTCGAGGAAGGCAGACTTCGAGATCGCATCGGCGAACTTGCCTTCGATCGCCCGGTCGGCGGTCAGGATGGTATAGGTCTGGCCGGTCTTGTAGCTGGTGTTGGCGTCAAGCGCCGTTACCTGGACATTGGTACCGCTGCCGATCTTGGCGATGCCGCTGTTCTCGTTGGTGCCGATGCTCTTGACGACGATCCGGTCGGAGCGGCCGTCGCCGGCGATGTCGGCCTCGTAGATCGAACCGCCGGCCATATCCAGCCGGCCCATGATCGTCAGCGTGCCGGTCGAATTGTTGCCCGGCGAAATGATCGCATTCTTGTCGATAAACGTGTCGCCAACCGTGCCGGAACCGCCGAGCCTGCCGAAAGAGGTCGAGTTCGGATCGCGGATGCGGTTCATCTCACCGAACACGTTCACCTCGTTGGTGTAGAAGCGATCGCCCTCTACCCGCCCCGTCTCGCCATCGACGATCAAGGTGCCGCCGGTCACTTCGAAGCGGGTCTCGCTGTAGTCCAGCGGGCCGTTGTCCGGATCGTTGTCGATCGTGTCGAGATTGCTTTTCAGGACCAGCTTGCCGCCGGAGACGTTTACCTTGCCGTAGAACTTCGACAGGTCGCCGACGACGATGGTCTCGCCGGAGAAGTTCGTGATCGTGCCCTTGCCGACCATCGTGTTGGCGAACTCGTAGCCCGTGTTCGTATGGTTGAAATTGACGTAGCCTCTGCGCGGGCCGAAATCGATCTTGGCGGAAGAGTTGACCGTGCCTGCCGCCTGCGCCTGTTGGGCGATGGGCTCGGCGATGTTGTTGAGATCGACCTTTCCGCCGATCGTCAGATTGCCCATGCCCTCATTGTTGATGCCGCCGACGCCCGAAAGCACGATGTCGCCGCCAACCGAAAGCTTGGCGCCGTTGGCGATGGAAAGATTGACCCTGCCACTGTCGCCAATCGTCAACGTGTCGGCAACCTTGAGCTCGCTGCCCGCGCCATCGATGACGGCCTGGATGGTGTCCGTGCTCTCGTCCTCACGCAGGATCGCGGTGTTGGTCGAAACGACAGCGCCCTTTTCGACGGTAAAGCTGTCGCCGATCGTGAGTTCACCGGTGTTGACCCAGCGCGTATTGTCGCCGGTGACGAGCACCGTGCCGTTTTCGAAATAGGCCTTCTTGGTGTTGACGAGACCGCACCTGAAGATCAGAGGAGTGAACAAAGCGCGCGTGGCGATGGCGCGCAAACTT
>NZ_JAEPRP010000166.1:0-16540 GCF_016652895.1 Ensifer sp. SSB1 | reverse complement strand
GTGATCAGCCAGGTTTCGCTGATCACCGAAAGCGGATTGGCAAAGAAGCCGAGCAGGAAACGCAGCGGCATCCAGGCCCAGAGGTCCTGCGTCCAGGCGATGGCGATCAGGATGAGCGCGGCGCACATCGAGCACAGGATGGCAAGCCACGCCGCCCCCAGGCGCCGAACCAGCACCGGAATGAGAGGCGCGGAAACGATGAAACCCAGCGGCGTCATTGCCACCGACAGGCCGATCAGTCCCGGCGTCGTTCCCTGCCGCTCCAGGATGAAGCTGAGCAGCGGATAGGTCAGCCCCTGGGCGACCGCGAACACCGTGACGGTCGCGATCGTGCCGGCGATCCCCGCCCACAGGATCGGCTGTTCCTGCGACAAGGTTATGTCGCGCAACGGACGGCGCACCGTTGCGACAGACGGAGACTGTTGATCCGTATTCATTCCGGCAGCCGCCCCATGCCGGCAAGATACGTTTGGCGACCTCGATCTCGACCTGCCGCCCTGCGCAGGGCAACTGACGGCACCGCCTGCTGTCGGTCTACAGGAATAGGGATGTGGTTCATGGCAGCCTCCAAAGTCGGCCCGAAAGACCGATGAATTCTGCAGGACACGAACCCGACCGTAATTAAGCGCCTCCAAAAAGTTCTCAAAAACGTCCAAACGCACTATAGATGCGCCCATGCAGGTAACGCGCTTCGCCTTTGGTCCCTTTGTGCTTGATCCGGGTGCGGGAACGCTTCTCCGAGGCGAGGATCCAGTTGCCATCGGCTATCGCGGATTGAGATTGCTTGCAGCACTCGTCGGACGCGCCGGTGAGATCCTGGGCAAGGCCGACCTGATGGATGCCGCGTGGCCGGGAACGGCTGTCGAGGAAGGCAATCTCACCGTCCAGATCGCGCAGCTCCGAAAGCTGCTTGGCCCCGCTGCTGATGGTGGCGAGTGGATATCGACGGTCCCACGTGTCGGCTACCGCTTCACCGGAAACACGAGGCAGCTCGGTGCGGCAAAGCGACACCCGCTCTCCCTTCCGGACAAACCGTCGATCGCCGTTCTGCCCTTCGTCAACGTCAGCAAGGATCCCGAGCAGGAGCCCTTCGCGGACGGGCTGACCGAAGATCTGATCACCGACCTTTCCCGGATCCCCGGCCTGTTCGTCATCGCGCGCAATTCGTCCTTTGCCTACAAGGGCAAGGCGGTGGACGTGCGCACGATCGCGAATGATCTCGGCGTGCGTTACCTGTTGGAGGGCAGCGCCAGGCGTGCTGCCGGACGCGTGCGCATCAATGCGCAACTGGTTGACGCGCAGAACGGCGAGCAACTCTGGGCGGAACGTTTCGATCGCAGCCTGGAAGACGTTTTTGCCGTTCAGGACGAGGTCACGGCGAGGATCGTGGAAGCGCTGCTCGGGCATCTGCGTCCACAGCCGCGCCCCCGCAAGCGGCCCAACAACTTTGAGGCCTATGATCTGTGCGCGCGCGCCCGCAGGCTGATGGACGATACGCCGCAGGCAGCCCAGGAAGCACACCTGATGCTGACCCGTGCGGTTTCGCTCGAACCCGATTATGCCGAAGCCTACCGCTGGCTGGCGATGAACCACTGGATGGGAAAGGTGCATGCCGGCGGACCGACACAGGAGGCCCGCAGCGCTGCCCTGAAGCTGGCGCGCAAAGCTGTAGCGATCGACCCGGGCGATGCCGGCAGCCGATGGATCCTGGCCTATCTTCTCGCCTACGAGCAGAGCTTTGAGGAAGCGGATACGGAATTCGCCAAGGCGATCGAACTCGATCCGAACGAGGCGGACGCGTGGGCGGCATTGTCCGACATCGACGTTCTCGCAGGGCGGATCGAAGAGGGCCTCGCCCATATTCGCAAGGCGTTCCGGCTGAACCCTTTCCCAGCAAGCTGGTACTATCTGGCGCTCGGTCAGGCGCAATATGCCGCCGGCGACTATGCAGCCGCGATCGAGACGCTGCGGGGCGACGAGACCTATCGCACGAGTTCACGCCGGTTTCTTGCGGCAAGCCTCGCCCAACTCGGCCGCCTCGAGGAGGCGCGCACGGAGGTGGACCTGTTTCTCGTCACCAACCCGGATTTCACGATCCGCCACTGGGCCGCGACCGAACCGTTCCGTGACGACGCTGTGCTTGCGCATTTCGTCGATGGCCTTCGCAAGGCGGGTCTTCCCGAGTAACGGCAGGCGCTCCGACCTGTCGATCGGCCAACAAAAAGCCCAGCGCAATGGCCGGGCTTTGAGAATGCCGAAGAGGCGTTCGATTAGAGGCCGAGGCCTTCGAAGCGCTTCTTGAACTTGGAGACGCGGCCGCCGCGGTCCATGAGCTGCTGGTTGCCGCCCGTCCAAGCCGGGTGCGACTTCGGGTCGATTTCCAGGTTCATGGTGGCGCCTTCAGAACCCCAGGTCGAGCGGGTTTCATATTCGGTGCCGTCAGTCATGACTACCTTGATGACGTGGTAATCGGGATGGATGTCTGCCTTCATAACGATCTTCCTAGAGTTCCAGGGTCCAATTGTCGCAAGGCATTGCGACTTCGAGACCGAACACGTAAATGAAGCCGCGGACCGCCTGAAGGCCACGGCTTCCCAATTCGATGCCGTGCCTATACATCAAGGTCTGCGGGATAACAAGTGCCGCGCGGAAGACTCATGGGCAAACCCTTTCCTCCGTGGTTGGCGAAAGGGGTCAAGTGTCAAAACGAGAAATCCAGGCGCCGGCGCGCAAATCCATCCGCCCTCTCGCCACGCTTCTGCCGTATCTCGCCCGTTACCGGCATCTGGTTATCGGCGCAGGCGTTTCGCTGATCCTCGCCGCGGTGACGACGCTAGCGCTGCCGCTCGCCGTCAGGCGCATGGTCGACAACGGCTTCTCCAGTCCCGATAGCGGTTTCATCAACACCTACTTCTCGATGCTGATGATGCTCGCCATCGTGCTCGCCCTGGCGAGTGCGGCGCGCTACTACTTCGTCATCACGCTCGGCGAGCGCATCGTTGCCGACCTTCGGCGCAACGTCTTCGACCGCGTCACCCGGCTTTCTGCCTCCTTCTTCGACGTCAATCAGTCCGGCGAGATCGTCTCGCGGCTGACGGCCGACACGACCCAGGTCAAGTCTGCGGTCGGGGCCACCGCCTCGGTGGCGCTGCGCAACCTGATCCTGTGTCTCGGCGCCATCGGCATGATGGTCTACACCAGCCCGAAGCTTTCGAGCCTGGTGCTGATCGCCATCCCGATCATCGTCTTCCCCCTCGTCGGCTTCGGCCGCTCCGTCCGTCGCCGCTCGCGTGAGGCACAGGATACGCTTGCCACCGCATCGGCCTATGCCGGGGAGGCGATCGCGGCATCCCGCACCGTGCAGGCCTTCAATGGCGAAGCGCTCGCCAACAACCACTTCAGCGCCGCCGTCGAGGATGCCTATGGGGCTGCGCGCGCCGCCATCAAGGCGCGCTCGGTGCTGACCGCCTTCGCCATCACCATGGTCTTCGGCAGCGTCGTCGCGGTGCTCTGGTTCGGGGCGCATGATGTGCTGTCGGGCAACCTTTCCGCCGGCACCCTCGGCCAGTTCCTGCTCTATTCGGTTTTTGCCGCAGGCAGCCTCGGCTCGCTCTCGGAAGTCTGGGGCGAGCTTTCGCAGGCCGCCGGCGCCGCCGAGCGGCTCAACGAACTGTTGACTGAGGTTCCCGAGATCCAGGCGCCGGCAAACCCCGTTGCCATGCCTGTACCAGCTTCCGGCGCCATCTCCTTCGACGAAGTCTACTTCGCCTACCCGGCGCGACCCGACTACAAGAGCCTGAACGGCCTCAGCTTTGCGATCAAACCGGGCGAGACCGTCGCGATCGTCGGTCCTTCCGGCGCCGGCAAGAGCACGGTCTTCTCCATGCTGCTGCGCTTCTACGATCCTGCCAAGGGCGCGGTGACGGTCGATGGGCTCGATGTTCGAACCGTCGATCCGAAGGAGCTGCGCGACCGGCTGGCGATCGTGCCGCAGGATGTCACCATCTTCGCGTCGTCCGTCCACGACAACATCGCCTTCGGCATGCCCGGCGCGACGCGGGAGGCGGTGCGCGCCGCAGCCGCGGCTGCCCAGGCTGACGAGTTCATCAACCGCCTCGATAATGGCTACGACACGCGCGTCGGCGAACGCGGCATCACGCTGTCGGGCGGCCAGCGCCAGCGCATCGCCATTGCCCGCGCGATCCTGAAGAACGCGCCGATCCTGCTTCTCGATGAGGCCACTTCGGCGCTCGATGCCGAAAGCGAGACGCTGGTGCAGAAGGCCCTCGATGGCCTGCTGCGCGAGCGCACCACCGTGATCATCGCCCACCGGCTGGCGACCGTGCTGAAGGCCGATCGCATCCTGGTCATGGATCACGGCCGGATCGTCGAGGAAGGAACACACGTCTCCCTCATCCGCCAGGGCGGCCTCTACGCCAAGCTCGCGCGGCTGCAGTTCAACCATGGCGCCGAGGCGCTGTTCGTCACGACGCAGAGCTAAGCCGCCTGAGGCGGTTCGGACACCGCCCATTTCGATTTTACACCAGACGGTTGTCCGCCGACGGCCGCGCCCTATAGTTATGGGGCCGGCCTGCGGCGCCGCGCGTGCGTTCGGACGCGCCAAGGTTGCTGCAACTCACTGAACGGCTACATGATTTCGCCCCTGAACCGATCTCGATTTAGGGTGTCATGCAGCGCGGGCCGGTTTGCTGTTTGCTGAACAAGTGGGAGGAACACGCATGGCATTTTCGGACCTGACCCGGCGCGCAACCCTGACGCTGGGCCTGGTGGCGCTATCGGCGCTGCCCCTTGGCACCTCGGCCCTGGCCCAGGGGTTCCCGGACCGACCGATAACGATGGTCGTTCCCTTCGCCGCCGGCGGCTCGACCGACGTGGTCGCGCGCATCGTCGCACAGAAAATGTCGGAAGACCTCGGCGAACAGGTGATCGTCCAGAACGTCGCCGGCGCCGGTGGCAATCTCGGGGCGGCCAATGTCGCGCGCGCCGATCCGGATGGCTACACGATCCTGATGGGGACCGTCGCCACCCACGCACTCAACCCGCTGATCCTCAAGACCAAACCCTACGATCCGGAGAAGGACTTCGCGCCGATCTCGCTGCTGGTCGTCGTGCCCAACGTGCTGGTCGTCAATCCCGAGCTTCCCGCCAAGAATGTCGAGGAACTGCTGGCACTGCTCAAGGCCAAGCCCGACGAATACAGCTACGCGTCCTCCGGCAACGGCACGCCGCTGCATCTCTCCGGCGAACTGTTCAAGAAGATGGCTGGCGTCAGCATGCAGCATATCCCCTACAAGGGCGCCGGCCCGGCACTGAACGACGTCATCGGCAACCAGGTGCCGATCATGTTCGACAACCTCCCCTCCTCCTCCGGCCACATCAAGGCGGGAACGCTACGGGCGCTGGCCGTCACCACGGCGGAACGCGCGCCCTCCTTCCCCGATGTGCCGACCGTTGCCGAAGCCGGCATCCCGGGCTACGAGACCTACACTTGGAACGCGCTCTTTGCCCCGGCGAACACGCCGCAGCCGGTGGTCGCTCGCCTCAACGAGGCGGCAAACAGGGCCATGAAGGATCCCGCCGTGATCGAACGCATGAAGGAATTCAGCGCCAAGATCGTCGGCTCGACGCCTGAGGAGCTCGGCACCCATGTAAGTGCGGAACTCGCGAAGTGGACGCCGGTCGTGCGCGACGCGAATGTGCAGATGGATTGATCGACAGGCATTTTATTTGACTTCGCGAATGCGGCCCTCATCCCAGCGGTGAGGGAAGCGAAGCGCTCTCATCCGGCTGCCGCCACCTTCTCCCCGCAATGCGGGGAGAAGGTGAGGTACCTTTCGAAGAGCGGCCAATCATGCCCCCGCTGCACCCCGCCCCGCCATCCGGCCGGAGAAGATGCAGCCACCGAGGAAGGTGCCTTCGAGCGCATTGTAGCCATGCATGCCGCCGCCGCCGAAACCGGCGACCTCGCCGGCGGCATAGAGGCCCGGGACCGGCTCGCCGGATTGTTCGAGCACCTGGCCCGAGAGGTTGGTCTGCAGGCCGCCGAGCGTTTTGCGCGTCAGGATATGCAGGCGAACGGCGATCAGCGGCCCGGCGTTCGCATCGAGCAACCGGTGCGGCTTGGCCGTGCGCAGCAGCCGATCGCCGCGATAGGCACGGGCACCGCGGATCGCGGTGACCTGCGCATCCTTGGAGAACGGGTTGGTGATTTCGCGGTCGCGCGCCTCGATCTGCTGGCGAAGATGGTCGAGCGAGAGCCGGTTCTCGCCCGTCAGCGCGTTCATCGCCGGCACCAGGTCTTCAAGCCGGTCGCGGACGATGAAATCCTCGCCCCTGTCCATGAAAGCCTGGACCGGCCCGGGCGGGTTCTTGCCGAGCCGTTTCAGGAGCAACGCGATGCTCTTGCCGGTCAGATCCGGGTTCTGTTCCGAGCCGGAGAGCGCGAATTCCTTCTTGATGATCGCCCGCGTCAGGATGAACCAGCTGTAGTCGTGACCGCTGTCGCGGATCGCCTGCAATGTGCCGAGCGTATCGAAGCCGGGCATCGCAGGGGCGGAAAAACGATTGCCATCGGCGTCGCACCAGAAGGACGATGGGCCGGGCAAGATGCGGATGCCGTGTTCCGGCCAGATCGGATCGAAGTTTCGAACCCCCTCGGTATAGTGCCACATGCGATCCGAGTTGATGACCGAGCCGCGTGCGCGACTGGCGATCTCCAGCATGCGCCCGTCGACGTGATGCGGCACGCCCGAGACCATGGTTGCCGGCGGTTGACCGAGCCGCTTGCGCGGCCAGTTGCGGCGAACGAGATCATGGTTGCCGCCGATACCGCCCGAGGTGACGATGACAGCCCCTGCCGAAATCTCGAAATCGCCGTCGACGTCGCGGGAACTGCGCTCGCCGCGCCCGACCGGATCTTCCTTCAGCAGCGCACCGCGGGCACCCGTCACCTTTCCATCGGTGGTGACGAGCTCATCGACCCGATGGCGAAACCGGAAGCGCACGAGACCGCGGCTTTCCGCCTCTCGCGTCAAGCGCACGAAGGGTTCGAGCACCGCCGGCCCGGTGCCCCAAGTGACGTGGAAGCGCGGCACCGAGTTGCCGTGACCATGGGCAAGCCCGCCGCCGCGTTCGGCCCAGCCAACGACGGGGAACCAGCGCATGCCGAGGGAATGCAGCCAGCGACGCTTTTCGCCGGCGGCAAAGTCGAGATAGGCTTCCGCCCAAAGCCGCGGCCAATGGTCTTCGGGACGGTCGAACTGAGACGACCCCATCCAGTCCTGCAAGGCAAGCTCCCGCGTGTCGCGGATGCCCATGCGTCGCTGCTCGGGACTATCGACGAAGAACAGACCACCCAGCGACCAGAACGCCTGACCGCCAAGGTTCTGTTCGCCTTCCTGATCGAGAACGATGACCCGGCGGCCAACGGCAGCCGCCTCCGAGGCGGCGACGAGGCCGGCAAGGCCTGCGCCGACGACCAACACATCGCAATCCATGAAATGCCCTCCCCTGCATCCCCAGACAGCGCCGCGCATCTATTCGGACGAGCAAGAACTGCCGCCACCCATGAACGGCTGCTGAAACTGTTACGCGTACGTCAAGGTCAATTCAAGAGTCGGGCGTTGACCGCCGCATGTTTCGGAAGCGCGTCCTATTTTTCGGTCAGCTTGAGCTCGATACGGCGGTTCTGGGCCCGGGCCTCCGGGGTTTCGCCCGGTGCAATCGGCTGGTATTCGCCGAAGCCGGCTGCCACCAGACGATCAGCAGGGACCCCCTTCGAGATCAGGAACTTCACCACCGACGTCGCGCGCGCCGAAGAAAGCTCCCAGTTGTCGGCATAACGGCCGGTTCCAGAGAGCTGGACGTTGTCGGTGTGGCCATCGACGCGCAGCACCCAGTTGATCTCGGCCGGGATTTCCTTGGCAAGATCAAGCAGTGCCGAGGCGAGTTTCGCCATTTCTGTCTGCCCGTCGGGATTGAGATCGCTGCCACCGGACGGGAACAGCACTTCCGACTGGAACACGAAGCGGTCGCCGACAATGCGGATGTTTTCGCGATCGGAGAGAATTTCCCTCAGGCGTCCGAAGAAATCGGAGCGGTAACGGTTGAGTTCCTGTACCCGCTGGGCAAGCGCCACGTTCAGGCGACGGCCGAGGTCGGCGATCTTCGTCTGCGATGCCTGGTCCTTCGCTTCCGATGCCTGAAGCGCGACCTCGATAGCGGCGATCTGGTTGCGCAGCGCCGCGATCTGCTGGTTCAGAAGCTCGATCTGGCTCATCGCCCGGGCGCTGACATCACGCTCGTTCTCGAGCTCGGTGCCGAGCCGTCCGATCTTCTGGTTGGCCGCGTCGCTGCTGCCGGCGCCCTGGTCGAGCAGCGCCTGGAGCCGTGAACGTTCGCCTTCCGACTGGGAAAGCGATGCCTGGAGATTGGCCAGCGAATCCTCGAGATCCTGCTTGCCGCTTTTCTCGAGCGCCAGGAGCTGGGTGAGTTCGTTGATCTGGCTGTTCAGTCGGGTCAGCACCTCATCCTTGCCGCTGATTTCGCGGCTCAGCAGAAACTGCCCGAGAACGAAGACGGTGAGCAGGAACATGATCGAAAGCAGGAGCGTCGATAGCGCATCGACGAAACCCGGCCAATAATCGATCGTGCGCTGCGAGCGGCCTTTACGGGCGAGCGCCATGGATTACTCTCCTCCGGTCTCGTCCAACTGTCCGACCTTGGCCGGCACAGACGACCTCTCGCTGGTGACGGCGATGCGATCGCCGCCGATGCGGGACGACAATTTGTCGAGCGTCCTGCGCATCGCCTTGGCCTCTTCCTGCTGCGCTTCGATCCAGTCCCGGAGCATCTGCTGCTCGCCACGCATGTTTTTCACCAGCCCTTGGATGCCTTCGGCAAGGCTTGCCATGGCGGCAGTCGTTCGCTGGCTCGAGCCGCCCTCCTGATTGAGACGTACCAGCTGATCGGTGAGCTTCTTCAGCTCCTCCACCGGGGCACCCGAAGGCGCATCGAGCGACGGCGTCAGCTCGGAACCGACATCGGTGACGGAGGAAAGCCAGTTTTCAAGCTCGGTGTAAAAACGATTCTGCGCACGGCCGGCCTGCAGGTCGAGGAAGCCGAGGATCAGCGAGCCGGAAAGACCAAAGAGCGACGTCGAGAATGCCGTACCCATGCCGGTGAGCGGCGCCGAGAGGCCGCTCTTCAATGCCGCCAGAATGTCCTCGGTGGTTCCTGAACCTGCATCCAGCGATTGGATGACCGTGTTGATCGAACCGATGGTGCCCAAGAGACCCCAGAAGGTACCGAGCAGGCCGAGAAACACGAGAAGGCCGGTCAGGTAGCGCGAGATATCGCGGGATTCATCGAGGCGGGTCGCAATCGAATCCAGAATGGAGCGCAACGCCGTCGTCGAGATCGCCGTCTGGCGGGCGCCGATCAGCGCCCGCATCGGTGCCAAAAGCACCGGGTCGCGGCCCACCTTGTCGGCGCTGCCGGCGGCGCGGAAAGAGTTGAACCAACGCACTTCGGGGCGCAAGCCCAGCACATGGTTGAAGACGAGCAGGATGCCGATCAAGAGCACCCCGAGGATCAAGCCATTGAGGCCGGGGTTGGCCAGAAAGGCGTTGTGTGCCTGCCGAAAGAGGATTGCGCCCACGAAACCGACGATGATCAGGAAGACCACCATGATCCAGAAATAGTGCATGGGGCTCGAAAGCTTGTGCGGATTATAGCCTTCTTCCACGCCTTCCCGACCGTTCCACCCGGACAGATGCAGTTGCGTCATGGGTATAAGTATCTCCCGGTTTTTACTTGACGGAACGGCGCCGCGCCGGCCCGGAGCCTACTGCATAATTCCCGAAACCGAAATCGATTCAAGGATGAAATTCAGCCGTTTCTCAAAGTGAGGCAACGGCTGCGACCGCCTTAGATAGGCACAGGCATGTGGCGCTGTCGTGTTGCCTCATTCCGGATCAACCGGAAAAACAAGGCCTCCGACGCGGGTGAGCGCCGGAGGCCGAGCACAGGAATGGGATCGCTGCTTACTTCGTCGGGACCGGACGGTGCACGACGTCCTTGAGCGCCTTGGTGATGTATTCGTTGCCGCAAACGATCGAGCCATCTTCGACCGGCTTGGCGCCACCGTTGATGTCGGTCGTCCAGCCGCCAGCCTCGCGGATCAGCAGCACGCCGGCAGCAATATCCCAGGCGGCGAGGTCGCGCTCCCAGTAACCGTCGTAGCGGCCGGCTGCGACATAGGCGAGATCGAGCGAGGCGGCGCCCATACGGCGGATGCCTGCGACTTCACCCATCACGTGGCGCAGTTCGATGAGGTACTTGCCGTGGTTGCCGCGGCCGAGATGCGGCGTGCCGGTCGCGATCACGGCATCGGAAAGGTGCTTGCGCGCGGCGACGCGCAGACGGCGGTCGTTGAGGAACGCGCCGCCACCACGCTCGGCGGTGTAGAGTTCATCCGTCGCCGGGTTGAAGACAACGGCGCCGACGATTTCGCCCTGACGCTCGAGCGCGATCGAAACGGCGAAATGCGGGATGCCGTGCAGGAAGTTGGTGGTGCCGTCGAGCGGATCGACGATCCAGCGATGCGCGCCATCGGTGCCGATGATCTCTTCGCCTTCCTCGCCGAGGAAGCCGTAGGTCGGGCGTGCCTTCAGGAGTTCTTCGCGGATGAGCTTCTCGGCCTTGCGGTCGGCCTGCGAAACATAGTCGCCCGGTCCCTTGAGCGAGACCTGCAGGTTCTGGACTTCGCCGAAATCGCGGGCCAACGACTTGCCGGCCTTGAAGGCGGCCTGAACCATGACATTGAGAAGAGCTGAACGGGCCATCTGGCGATCCCTTGAAAACGAAGGCCGATCGAGCGCACTCGATCGGACGTTGAACCTGCTTGACGGAACATGGGCCGCATCGCCGGCCCACTGCAATTCCTTCGATCGGATACGATCCAAGGACTGAGGGCAAGCTGCAGATTGAGCTCCGTCGTCAAAAAACCGAGTGAATTCTCACTCCGCTCGCCGTCGCCGCAAACAGTCGCGGCGCCACGAGCAAAACCGCGGCCTCAGAACCACAAATGGCCCACAAATTCAAGCGAAATAGCGTTTCGGCCAAAGGCTGCGGCCGATTCCGCTGCAACCGGGGCCGTTCAGCTCCGGCGAAACTTGTTGGCGGCGCTGAGCGCCTGCTTCTGCTGTTCTTCGTTGAGGCCGAGATAGAAGTCTTCGAGCGCATCGTCCTTGAGACCGGCGCGGCGCGAAAGCACATACCATTTCGCCGCCTCGACCGGATTGGGCCTTGTGCCGATGGCATTGACATAGAGATGCGAAAGCCGGTTCTGCGCAACCACGTTGCCGCCCTCGGCGGCCCGCTTCATCCAGCCAAAGCCGTCTTCCAGGTTCCTGTCTCCGGCAATGCCCTCGATCATCCAGATCGCAATGTCGAGCTGCGCAGTGTCGAAGCCCGCCCGCGCCGCGCGGATCAGCCACTCGCGCGCCCGTGCCCGCTTGCTTTCCTCGATGCCGTCGACATTGACCAGGATCTGCGACAACGCATATTGCGCGTCCGCGATGCCCTGTTCGGCCGACTTTTCATAATAGGGCATCGCCAGCTTCAGCCCCTTGGGTCCGGGATTGTCGGCGACGAGCGTCTGGCCGTAGTTGAATTGCGCCGAGCCATTGCCGAGATCGGCCGACTTCTTCATCAGCTCTTCGGACTTCTTCCGGTCGCGCTTGACGTAACGGCCTTCCATCAGGATCAGCGCGTATTTGAACATCGCGGCGGGATCGCCTTTTTCCGCGGCCTGGCCGTACCAGAAGGCGGCCTGCTGGGGATTGCGCACGACGCCCAGGCCCTGCTGCAGGATCTCGGCGATCAGCGTCTGTGCCGCCGGGTCGCCGAGCTGCGCCCGCGGCAGCGCCAGGTCCATCGCGGTCAGGTAATAGCCACGCTGGAACGCGCCATAGGCGTCGTCCACCTTGCCGGTAAAGGGCTTTTCCGCAGGCAATGCCGGCAATTCGGCACCCATGCGATCGAAAACACCGACGCCGGAAGATGGGACAGTACCATCGGCAGGCTTCTTGCCGGGACCACCAGCCGACTTGTCATCTTTGTTGCCGGTCGGCGTCGCGCCCTCCGGCATCGCCGCCCCGTTGAAGGGCGTAATGCGACCACGCTTTTCGACGCCGGCGTCCTCGCCACCACCCTTCTGCTCCTGCGCATGCGCCGGCAGCGCCAGGGCGACCGCCATGGCAACAAGGGAAAGACCTCGACTCAATCGGGAAGGCAGACGGCTCAACATCGAAACGTCTTAATCTTCAAACCGTGGCGCTTTTTCGTCAAGAAGTGCGTTGACCGCAGCAACGACCGAAGGCGCCTGTCCCGGTTCGCCGAAGACAGCAAGACGAAGCGCCACGAACTCAGCCCCCGTCTCCGCGACAGCCAGTGCCGATTCCGGGTCCGTGCCACCCATGACGATGCAGGGGATCTCGATCATCGAGGCCCACCACTCCGCCAGCGCCAGGTTCTTCGAATGCGCCTCCGGTTTGATGTCGCCATCGGTCTTGCCGAAGAACACGTAGTCGGGGCGCACCTCGCCGATCTCAAGCGCATGGTGACGATCAGCCGCGTTGCCCCCGCCGACGATCAGCTTCGGCGTGTGTTTCTCGACCGCATCACCAAGCGCTTCCGCATTGCCGGCAATGTGAAGGCCGTCGGCCTTGGCACGGCCGGCGACGCGAGAGTCGCCCTCGATGAGCGCAGCGGCACCAGCCTCCTGGATGACCGGAACAAGGTGCTCGGCATGTTTCTGGAACTCGGAATCGTCCAGCCCGTATTGCGGAACGATCACCGAGGCGACGTCACCGCCCTTCAGCGCATCGGCAAGCACCTTCGCGCGTTCGGCCGCATCGGGCATATCGGGCGCGATCAGCACCAGGCGGCAACGTTCTGTTGTCATATCAAGACATCCATTTCCGGCTGCATCCGCCAGGGTGGCGAAACCAGCGCTCGATTTCATTTGGGAAAACCGATAGACGGAGACTGCAAAAGGATCAACCGCCACCCATGCTTCCTGATCTCGACTTCTATCTTATCGCCATTCCGGCAGTTCTGCTCGTTGGCCTCAGCAAGGGCGGCATGGGGGAAGCGCTGTCGCTGATGGGCGTCCCGATCCTGTCGATGGCGGTGTCCCCCGTCCAGGCGGCCGCCCTTCTTCTCCCGATCCTGATCGCCATGGACCTCGTTTCGCTCTGGATGTGGCGCAAACATGGCGATCGCACCACGCTCTTCATGCTGCTGCCCGGCGCCATCGCCGGCATCGTCATCGGCTGGGCGACCTCGGCCTATGTTTCGCGTGACCTCCTTCGCCTCATCATCGGCCTGATCACCGTGCTCTTCGTGCTCCGATACGTCTACAATGTCTGGCGCATGCGCCTTGGCATCACGATCGCGCCGAAGAAGCAGCGGGCCGGGCCGGCGACACTCTGGGGCTCCTTTGCCGGTTATGGCAGCTTCGTCGCGCACGCCGGCGGCCCGCCTTTCCAGATCTACGCGCTGCCGCTGCAACTCGATCCGCGCGAATATACCGGCACCATCGTGCGCTTCTTTGCGATCCTGAATGCGGTGAAGCTCATCCCCTATTTCGCGCTCGGGCAACTGGATCTCAGCAACCTGAAAATCTCGGCGACGCTCTTTCCGCTCGCCATCGTCGCAACCATGTGCGGCGCCTGGATCGTTCGCCGCATGAAGCCGCAGATCTTCTACCCCTTCATGTATACCATGGCCTTCCTTGCGGGATCGAAACTGCTCTGGGACGGTATCAACAGCCTCGCTGCCGGCGGCTGAGGCGCGGCCCAAAGTATTACGGAAATATTGCAAAGCAAAATTAGCATTTCGCATCGCACAAATTTCTTGCTGCTTCGCAAGATTTCGCCTAACGTCCGCCCATGACGATCGCGGACCCTTTCGATGCCATTGCGGACCCGAACCGGCGCCACCTGCTGGAGGAACTGCGGCGCGCGCCAAAGACGGTGAACGAACTGGCGGAGGGTCTGCCGATCAGCCGCCCGGCCGTATCGCAGCACCTGAAGGCCTTGCTGGATAGCAATCGGGTCTCGGTTTCGGCAAGCGGCACCCGGCGCATCTACGCGATCAACAGGCCCGGTTTCGACCGCCTCAATCTCTGGCTCGACCAGTTCTGGTCCTGAGCCCGGAAGCCGCGAACGCGCGGCGTCCAAAAAAACAGACCGGGCTCCAAGCCCGGTCCAGCATTCCGTATCTTCCGTCGTGGGGGATTGGTTCTAAACCTTGTCGCGCCTACTCAGAGGGGAGATGGCGCTTCCCGATAGTTCTGGGAAATACCGTTGATAATCAGTGAGTTGAGGAGCGAAGCCTTTCGATTTCGTCCTTGATGCGCAGCTTCCTTCGCTTGATGTCAGAGATCAGTTCGTCTTCCACCGACGGCTGATTCAGTGCCGCATGGAGCTCCTGCTCCAGGACGCCATGTTTTTTCTCAAGCGTTGCAAGATGAGCCTCAACAGTCATTTGGCAGTCCCTTCCTTTTGCTTGCATCCCGCATGCAAATGCCGGATGTTCCATGGTTGTAACCTTACTACTGTGCCACGCCATTTTTCATTTGTCGAAGGCGAAATGATGACGACGGATAACTTCCCGTTACCGCCCAAGATGTGATAGAGCGGCGGATGAAATTCCGGTTCGAGGAGGACTTCGCAACCGGGCTGATGGGGATCGCTTTGCATGCCGGACCAGGACCAGGCCGAACTCAGACTGACCGCCGCACGGCTGAGGCAGGAACATGAAGACTACGACGCTGCCATTAATGCCATGATCGAGACCGGCTGCGACGCGCTGAGGATCCAGCGCATGAAGAAGAAGAAGCTGGCGATCAAGGACAAGATCAGCAAGATCGAAGACCAGATCATCCCCGACATCATCGCCTGAACCGGAACAGGATAGACGTGATCGACACCACGACCCCACCCGTCGCCATCATCATGGGAAGCCAGTCGGACTGGGAGACGATGAAGAACGCCGCCGATACGCTCGACGCGCTCGACATTCCCTATGAGGCCCGCATCGTTTCCGCCCATCGCACCCCCGATCGGCTCGTCAACTTCGCCAAGGGCGCGCGCGACGAGGGCTTCAAGGTGATTATCGCCGGGGCCGGCGGCGCAGCCCATCTGCCGGGCATGTGCGCCTCGATGACGCCGCTGCCGGTCTTCGGCGTGCCGGTGCAGTCGAAGGCGCTTTCCGGGCAGGACAGCCTGCTCTCGATCGTCCAGATGCCGGCCGGCATTCCCGTCGGCACGCTCGCGATCGGCCGCGCCGGCGCCGTGAATGCCGCGCTGCTTGCCGCAGCCGTGCTCGCGCTCAGCGACGACGATCTCGCCGACAGGCTTGACGACTGGCGTGAGCAGCAGACGATTTCGGTCGCCGAATACCCGGTGGACGACGCATGACCACCATCGGCATTATCGGCGGCGGTCAGCTCGGCCGCATGCTGGCAATGGCAGCTGCCCGATTGAACTTCCGCACCGTCATCCTCGAGCCGCAGGTTGACTGTCCGGCGGCACAGGTGGCGAACGAGCAGATCGTCGCGGCCTATGACGACGAAGCCGCTCTCGGTCAGCTCGCCGCCGTCAGCGATATCATCACCTACGAATTCGAGAATGTGCCGGTCGCGGCTGCCGAACGGCTCGCCGCGAAACGCCCCGTCTTCCCGCCGCCGAAAGCGCTGGAAGTGGCCCAGGATCGCCTCGTCGAAAAGCGCTTCATCAATGACTGCGGCATTGCAACGGCGCGCTTTCATGCTGTCGACAGCCAGGCAGACCTGGAGGCGGCCCTTGCCGACTTCGGCGGGACCGGCGTGCTCAAGACCTGCCGCCTCGGCTACGACGGCAAGGGACAGCGCGTCTTCCGCTCCTCCGATGACAGTCCGGCCGGAGCCTTCGCCGCGCTCGGCGGCGTCCCGCTGATCCTCGAGAGCTTCGTGCCCTTCGAGCGCGAGATCTCGATCATCGCCGCCCGCTCGACCGATGGCACGGTCGCCTGCTTCGATCCGGCCGAGAACGTGCATCGCAACGGCATCCTTCACACCTCGACGGTGCCGGCGGCAGTCGGCGACGCAACGGCGGACGCGGCCCGCAAGGCCGCCAAAGCGATCCTCGATGCACTTGGCTATGTCGGCGTCATCGGCGTCGAGTTCTTCGTGCTCTCGGACGGCAGCCTGATCGCCAACGAGATGGCGCCGCGCGTGCACAATTCCGGACATTGGACGGAGGCGGCCTGCGTCGTCTCGCAGTTCGAGCAGCATATCCGTGCCGTCTCGGGTCTGCCGCTCGGCAATCCGCGCCGCCACTCCGACTGCGTCATGCAGAACCTGATCGGCGACGACCTCAACGATGTTCCGGCATGGCTTGCCAAGGACGATGTCCTGGCAGGTCCATCATCATCGACATGCGTGTCTCAAAGTACCCTTTGGAATTCGGGG
>NZ_JAEPRP010000168.1:12468-16557 GCF_016652895.1 Ensifer sp. SSB1 | reverse complement strand
TGATCCCTCGCCTCAGTCTCGTTCCGCATCGTTCACCTCGATCTTCATCAATCTATCTTGACGGGAAGATAGTTTCACATAATATCTTCTCGTGAAGATAATTCATCCGCTTGGGAAAGCCAAGCCGAACGACTAGGGAGGCCAGCATGTTTCATGTCATTCCACGTGCAGAGCAGAAACAGAGCCCCAACCGAACGATCCTGTTCGAGGGCGGTCAATTCGGAACCCCGATTTCGCTCTTTCTCATGGATGCCGAACCCGGCCAGGGGCCAGCCCTTCACGTCCACCCTTATCCGGAGACGTGGATCGTTCATTCTGGCGAAGCCGAATTCACGGTGGGTGAGCAGAAGATCATGGGCAAGGCCGGTGACATCATCGTCGTCGACCCCGAAACGCCGCACCGTTTCGTCAACATCGGCACCGGCCGGCTGCAAATGACCTGCATCCACGCATCCGACCGGGTGGTTCAGAGTTGGCTGTAGCGCCTGTTGCGATGGTCGCGCTGTGCCAGCACTGGAAGGCGGCAGCTTAGGTAGAGCTTACTCGGCCGCCGCGGCCGTCGTGCTTGCCGTGTCGGGTCCGTTCGCATCGCCGGGCGCGGTCTCGCTGCCAAGGTCCGGGAACGCGACGATCCGTTTGCCGGTGAAATCGGCATGGATGACGATCAGCCCATGTTCCTCGAAATAGCCGAGCAGTCGACGGGCCCGTCTTGCGGAATGCGTGCCGTAGGCCCGTGCAATCATCGCGTCCGAAGGACACGGCAGGCTGCGAATTGCGGCCTGCGCCATCATCAGGAACACCGCCTGCAGGTCTTCGGTGACGCGATCGGCGAGCAGCAACGCCTGTGCCCAAACCTCCGTCGCTGCCGTCTCGGCGTCGATCCCGGAACGGGCGACCGCCATCTTGCGGCGAAACGCGCTGAGCGAAAGGGCAGCGCCTGACGGGAGGCGACGGATGCGGCATCGCACCAGGAAGTCCTGAAACAGTTCCGCATCGGGCCGGAAGGCCGCCTCCGGATTGGTCAGAATTTCCGCGAAGACGCCGTCGAGCAGGGTCTCCTTTTCTTCGGCAGACATCTCCTGGTGGGCCTGCCGTGCCTCGATCGGCGCAGCGGCTTCCGGCCGCGGACGCGACAGTTCGGCAAGGATGTCGGTCGTTGGCCGCGGCGGCGCGACGACGCGGCGCATGATCGGCCGGGTCAATTCGTCCGGATCCGGCGTGAAGATCAGGTCTTCGACGTCCTGCGGGGCTTCGGGTAGCGGCATCAGCTTCGGGCTCGTCGAGCGTGCCGAAGTCTCGACCGTGCCGATCGTCACTTTGAGCGGGCGTCGTGAAAGCGCCGGGCCGAGCGCGACGAAGGAGCCGCGCTTCAGGTCGCGGAACATTTCTGCCGTGCGCCGGTCCATGCCGAGCAGATCGGCGGCACGCAGCATGTCGATGTCGAGGAAAGTGCGCCCCATCAGGAAGTTCGAGGCTTCCGCGGCGACATTCTTGGCAAGCTTCGCCAGGCGCTGCGTGGCGATGACACCGGCAAGGCCGCGCTTACGGCCGCGGCACATCAGGTTGGTCATGGCGCCGAGCGAAATCTTGCGCACCTCTTCGGTGACGTCGCCGGCGACCGATGGCGCAAACATCTGCGCCTCGTCGACGACGACGAGAACCGGATACCAGTATTCGCGGTCCGCATCGAACATGGCGTTCAGGAACACGCCGGCATTGCGCATCTGCTGCTCGATATCGAGCCCTTCCAGCGACAGCACGCAGGAGACGCGGTGCTGGCGGATGCGGGTGGCAATGCCGATCAGTTCCGCGTCGGTCCGTTCGCCCTCGACAACCACATGGCCGAACTTGTCGGCGAGCGTGACGAAATCGCCTTCGGGATCGATGATACACTGCTGCACCCAGGGCGCCGATTGCTCCAGCAGGC
The DNA here is from genome assembly GCF_016652895.1 of Ensifer sp. SSB1. Lineage (NCBI taxonomy): Bacteria > Pseudomonadati > Pseudomonadota > Alphaproteobacteria > Hyphomicrobiales > Rhizobiaceae > Ensifer > Ensifer sp. SSB1. The sequence goes on along the minus strand of NZ_JAEPRP010000168.1, from coordinate 14,630 downwards.
GGCGCAGGAGATGCGACTTGCCCGAACCGGAATTGCCCTGCACCAGAAGACGGGTGGCCAGAAGCTCCTCGATATCGAGCGAGGCCGATGTCCCTTCGGACGTCGCTCCCATGTCGATGCCGACCTTCATTTCCACCTCTTCGTGTTGAACTGATTCGCGATCACGCGGAGACCGCCCGTCGGGCGACACCTAGCACGGTTTTCCCGGAAATCGTGCCGCCGGCGCACAAAACCCACAGGGAATACGCACGGGCGAGTCTACGCAGAGTAACCGGATGTAGATCTGAACCGCCACAATATAAAGTTGAAGATCGTCCTTTGGCGAGTAGGGACGAATGCCCATTTGGGATTTAGTCGAAGCGATTTGCCAGGGGCAGGAATGGAGCACTATGAAACAGAACAGCAGATGGAGCTGCACAATCTCGATCAGCGTATGCGCGATGCTTACAAGGACACGCAACGGGTCGCCTCGAAAGACGACGCCGCACGGGCCGGCCGCATGCGCTTTCGCGCCGCTTGCGTGCTAGCTGTTCTGATCGGCCTGTTGCTGGCGATCTTCCTTTAGAGGGCCGTGCCGGTCGTGGCGACGCATGAACAGGGCTCTACCCGATCGCTTCGGCGTGCCCTGCTCGTTTTTCCACGATGGCTTCAGGTGCCACCGTCAGCCCGAAGCCCTGCATCAGCCGGCGCGTGGCAAAATCGGGTTTGCCCGAGGTGAAGATCGCCGGGTCCTGGCCGTTCAGCGGCTCGAAGCCGTTCGGCTGCGGCACCAGCGAGCGCGCCCGCCGGGCGATCGCTTCGGCCGGATCCAGCCAGTCGACCGGCCAGGGTGCGAGCCTGCGGAAAACGTTGGCCATGAAGGGATAATGCGTGCAGGCGAGCACCACGATATCGGTCTTCCTGCCGTCCATCTCGACGAAACACGGCGCGATCTCTGCAAGGACGGTCTCGTCGTCGAGCTTCTCGCCGCGAATATAGGCTTCCGCCATCTTGGCGAGGTTCTCGGAGCCGACGAGCCGCACATGGCACTGGCTGGCAAAGGACTGGATGAGATCGCGGGTATAGGCACGCTTGACCGTGCCGGGCGTCGCCAGCACTGAGACCAGCCGGGAGCGTGTGCGCTCGGCCGCTGGCTTGATTGCCGGGACCGTGCCGACAAAGGTCATTTGTGGATAGGCTGCGCGCAGATCGGCGCCGACGAGCGTGAAGGCGGTGTTGCAGGCGATTACGCAGATTTCCGGATCGTGTTCGGTGAGCAGGCGGCCAAAGAGTTCGATCACCCGCGCCTTCAGCGCCGCCTCTTCCCAACCGCCATAGGGAAAGCCGGCATCGTCGGCGACATAGATGAAATGTCGCTCGGGCATCAGCACCCTCGCCTCGCGCAGCACCGTCAAGCCGCCGATGCCGCTGTCGAAAACGAGGATGGGTTTCAGTTCAGTCGCTGTCACCGTTGTCTCGCGCTTTCCTGCTGTGCTCGCCCCTGCTGCTATCACTCGGAGCGCCGGAGCCCCGCGGGTTTTCCCGCGTGAACCGGTCGAGCGAAGAGATGACGCCGCGCAGCACCTGGATTTCCGATTCGGTAAAGGATGGTCTGGTCAGAACGGCGCGCAGGTTCTCGACCAATTTCGGCTTTTTATCGGCGGAGCGGAAATAGTTGCGCGCATCGAGCGCCTCCTCGACATGCTCGAACAGGCCCTGAAGATGCTCCTTGGTGGCCGGTCGTTGCTCGATCGCCTGGAACGAGGTCTGGTCCTCCGATTCCATGCCGGTCTTCAGCCACTCATAGGACATAAGGAGCACGGCCTGGGCGAGATTGAGCGAGGCGAAAGCCGGATTGACCGGGAAGGTCACGATCTCGTCGGCAAGGGCCACTTCCTCGTTGGTGAGGCCGGTGCGTTCCCGCCCGAACAGGATGCCCGTCTTCTCGCCCCCCTGAAAGCGCTGGCGCAGCGTGCGGGCTGCGACGATCGGCGAGCGCACCGGCTTGTAGCCGTCGCGGTCGCGGGCGGTCGTGGCATAGACGAAGTTGAGATCGGCAATTGCCTCTTCGACCGAGCCATAAAGCTTGGCAGCGTCGATCACATGGTCGGCACGGCTCGCGGCAGAGCGCGCCTTCTCGCTCGGCCATCCATCGCGCGGATTGACGAGCCTGAGCTCGGCCA
>NZ_JAEPRP010000168.1:0-12458 GCF_016652895.1 Ensifer sp. SSB1 | reverse complement strand
CAGGCCGAAATTCGCCATCGCGCGGGCCACCATGCCGATGTTTTCGCCGAGCTGCGGATAGGCGAGGATGATCGCCGGTCCTTCCGCCAGAAGTTCGCGTTCGCTGTTCGTACCTGCCATTTTCTCGTGCCTTCGCCTGTCGTTCGGCGCTTCCCTCGCACAAATACCGGGGAAATTAAAGTCCACTACAGATGAAGGCGGTTGAGAGAGACGCCGATCATCTCAAGGCCGAGCTCCGCGTCGTCGCGCGATATCGGCAGATGCCGATCGACCGGTCCACCGATCCGGCCGACCTCGTAGAAATAGGCCGACGCCTTGTCGCGCACGGACTGAACGAGTTCGAGATTGGCGTCGATGTCGTCCTTGAATGCCGTGCCCTCCACGTCTGCATCCGTGCCGACGCGCCGCGCAAACACCCGTGCCCAATAGGTGCAGGCCATGAAGATCGCCAGGGCCTGGCGGACATGGCCGGGACGCGTGACGAGTTGCCAGGGAAGCCCGAGCGGCTTTGCCGCGGCAGCCAGATCGCGATAGGCCCGGTCGAGCGCCTGCGATCGGGTGATGAGCACCAACCCCGAGGCCCCGTCCCTCGCCGCCTGCAACAGGCCCGTCAGCTCGTCGCACCAGGTTGCGACGGCGGCATCGAGCGTCGTGCGCGTTCGGGTCGGAAACACGACGAAGGCAACCGCCGCGCCGGCGATCGAGCCGATCATCGTTTCCTCGAGGCGCAGCTGCAGGAGATGCGGGGTCAGCACGCCCATGAGGCTGTAGACCAGCGACAGCACGACCGAGATGAAGAAGGTCATCGTCGCATAGGAGACTGCCAGGAAATAGAAGGCGAGAAAGACGCAAAGCGCGCTCAGCGGCAGCACCAGATAGATGCTGCCGCCGACCAGCGTGCCAACGACGATGCCGACCACGATGCCGAAGAGCGTACCAGCTGAACGCTGCAGCGCCTTTACGGCCGTATCGCCGCGCGAGCGCGTATTGGTAAAGACCAGGAACGCCGCAAGCACCGCCCAGAACCAGCGCTCGCGCGAGAGCATCAGGCCAAAGGCCATGGCGATGCCCGTAGCAAGCGTGATCTGGATCGCCGTCTTCAGCGCCGGGTCGGCAAGCGATGGCTTCCAGCGCGTCGCCGCGCGCCCCTCAAGCGCTGGCGGCTCTTCGAGATCGACCGGCGTCAGCTTCGCGAGGCTGCGGCCAAGCCGCTGCCGGACGTTGCGAAGCCAGAGCAGCGCCTTCACCGTCTCTTCGCGGCGCGGAGCGGCCTCGCCAAGGCGCGCGATTTCCTCGTCGATCCTTTCACCATCGCGCGCCAGCATCGCCTCCACCAGCGCCGGTGGCGGCATCGACTGGAAGCTCAGCACGATCACGCTTTCGGCGGCGAGGTGCAGGTCGAAGAGGTTGACGACGAGATCCGAGGACGCAAGGCCGGGCTCCGGTCCCGGCCGCCGGTTCTCGGTCGGAATGAAGCTTTCGGCCATCAGCACTGCTTCCTTCAGCCGCTCTTCGGCCGTCAGCAGCCGACGCCGGTCGACCTCGGAAAGCACGGGCTTGCGGGCGATCTCCGCCAATTGCAGCAGCATCTGGTCGACGCGGCGCTGCACGCTGGCCGCGGCGCGCAGCAGATCGCGGTAGCGATCATCCGGCAGCAGCCGCGTACGGACGAGATGGGCGACCGTCGCCGACACCGCGGCCCCGAAGAAGAGCGCCGGCAACTGATCGGCCGTTGGACGGAGATAGGCGCCGGTGAAATAGGACATGAAGGCAAACATGCCGACGGCAAAGCCGCGTGGGCCGAACGAGCGGCCATAGACCGCGAGAAAGATGATCAGCAGGAAGACGACGTCCGAGACGTAACGATATTCCTCGAGCAGCGAAGCGAGCCAGATCATCGAAACGCCGACGAGGACAGCGATGATGCGCGTGACGCGTTGCCCTGCAATCGTGCGGTCGCGCACCGCCAGTCCGCCCTCGATCGACAGTGACGCGGCAAGGCCATAGGCCGCCGGTGGCAGCGGCACGATGACATAATGGACCGCCATCAGGATCAGCACGGAAACGACGATCGTCGTGGTGATGCGTGAGGCCTGTCGCAACCGCGAGAAGGCCGGATCGTTGGCAAGAAGCCAATCGCGCATACGGGAACGAAATGCCATCGGATGCCCTTGCCTGTCCGCGCTCGCCTGGGGACGCGCGCCGCTTTCGCCGGTTCTTCCTGCATAGCGGCAGAAGCGATCTTTGCAAGGCCGGCAACATCGAAAGCCTGCTGCCTGTCTCCGTTACAACATGCTGCCGCTCGAGGTGCTGCGGCGACCCTGTCGCGTCCTCACGCCCGTTGCCCGCTTGGCCCAGAAAGTGCTGCCGAACCCTTGGTCGACGCCCGCCTTCGCCTCCATCCAAAGTTTCAGCCAAGCATGCTTTGCCTTGCCGGTTCTGAGTGCTATAGGGCACAGGATTTTTCAGAGAGGAAGGGACATCGCTCCCGCTGTCCCGCTTAAACTACGAGGCATATTCATGGCAAAGATCAAGGTCGCCAATCCGGTCGTCGAACTCGACGGCGATGAGATGACCCGCATCATCTGGCAGTTCATCAAGGACAAGCTGATCCATCCCTACCTCGACGTCGATCTGGAATATTACGACCTCAGCGTCGAAAACCGCGATGCGACCGAAGACCAGGTCACGATCGACGCTGCCAACGCGATCAAGAAGCACGGCGTCGGCGTCAAGTGCGCCACGATCACGCCGGATGAAGCCCGCGTCGAGGAATTCAAGCTGAAGAAGATGTGGAAGTCGCCGAACGGCACGATCCGCAACATCCTCGGTGGCGTCATCTTCCGCGAGCCGATCATCTGCAAGAACGTTCCGCGCCTGGTTCCGGGCTGGACCAAGCCGATCATCGTCGGCCGTCACGCCTTCGGCGACCAGTACCGCGCCACCGACTTCAAGTTCCCCGGCAAGGGCAAGCTGACGATGAAGTTCGTCGGCGAAGACGGCAAGGAAATCGAATACGACGTCTTCGACGCACCGTCGGCCGGCGTTGCCATGGGGATGTACAACCTGGACGATTCGATCACCGAATTCGCGCGCGCCTCGTTCAACTACGGTATCCAGCGCAAGGTTCCGGTGTACCTGTCGACCAAGAACACCATCCTCAAGGTCTATGACGGCCGCTTCAAGGACATCTTCCAGCAGGTCTTCGACGCCGAATTCGCCGACAAGTTCAAGGAACTGAAGATCTGGTACGAACACCGCCTGATCGACGACATGGTCGCTTCCGCGCTGAAGTGGTCCGGCGGCTACGTCTGGGCGTGCAAGAACTACGACGGCGACGTGCAGTCGGACATCGTTGCCCAGGGCTTCGGTTCGCTCGGCCTGATGACCTCGGTCCTGATGACGCCGGATGGCAAGACGGTCGAAGCCGAAGCCGCCCACGGCACGGTTACCCGCCACTACCGCCAGCACCAGAAGGGCGAGGAAACCTCGACCAACTCGATCGCCTCGATCTTCGCCTGGACCCGTGGCCTCGCCCACCGTGCCAAGCTCGACGGCAATGCTGAACTCGCCCGCTTCTCCGAAACGCTCGAAAAGGTTTGCGTCGACACCGTCGAAGCCGGCTTCATGACCAAGGACCTCGCGCTCCTCATCGGCCCCGATCAGCCGTGGCTCTCGACCACCGGCTTCCTCGACAAGATCGACGAGAACCTGCAGAAGGCCATGGCCGCCTGATAGGCTCGAAAGAGCTTGAAAAATGATCGCGCCGATTTCCCCGCGCAACGCCCTGACGATCGCTCGCATCGTCAGGGTCAATCACGCCGGGGAATTCGGCGCGATCCGCATTTATAGTGCCCAGATTGCCGTCGCTCGTCGGTTCTACAGGGATTGCGTGCCGATGCTCTCGGAAATGCTTGGTCACGAGATCGAGCACTGCGCGCTGTTTCGCGCGGCGATGCCCGCGCGAAGATCCCGCCCCTGCCGCATCATGCCGTTCTGGAGTTTGGGCGGTTGGTTGCTTGGCTTCCTGAGCGCGCTTTTCGGCCGCCGCGGCATATGGGCTTGCACGGCAGCCGTGGAAGCTGCCGTGCACCGTCACCTTGATGATCAGCTACATTTTCTTGCGGGCAAGGATTCCGACCTTCACGCTCTCATCCTGTCGATCCGCGAGGAAGAGTTGGCTCATCTCGATCACGCCGAGGCGCAGCTTTCGAGCGAAGACCGGCTCGCTGACGCCCTGCGCGCCGTCATCTCCCTTGCCACCACCGTCCTGATCTGGCTTTCGACCTGGGGCGATTCCACGCGCATGGCGGCAGCCCTGCGGAAGGCCTCGCCGCAGGCTGCTTCACACTAGGCTCGGTCGCTTCGGCTGAGGTGCTGTCTACGCCTAGAACATATCGCGCCTTTTGCTTCGCGGGTCGTCGCTGACGATATGCGGATCGTAGATCCCGCCTCGCGCCTGTCGACGCCAGGGTCGGGCGGGATCGCCGGGATCGTTGCCGATATCGGCCACGACAATTGAAGGGCCATCTCCGGTGCATCGCGCCGCCCACTGGCCGTCGGGAGCAATGATACCCGAGGCAGCGGCGAGGCCCGGCTGTGCGAGAACGGCAAAACTTGCCCAGTAGCAATTGCTGGACGCATGCCCCTGCACCTCAGCTGCGAAAGCAAGATCGTTCGGTTGCGCGCCGCCAGTGGTCGAGAACAGGACGCAATCGACATTCAGGCGCTCGTACTCGAGGAAGAGCTCGGGAAAGTGGCACTCGATACCAAGCGTGCAGCCGAAGCGGACACCGTCAACGTCGAATGTCAGCGGGATCGATCCGGGCGTGTACATGAACGAAATCTTGGTGTTCGACAGCATGCGTTCGTCGTAGCGCGTCGCGACCTCTCCCTTGTCCGAAATCACATACAGGCTGTTATGCGGGCGGTGCGGTTCGGTGAGCGGGTGTACAGATCCGAGCACCGTCCATAGGCCGAGGTCCCGTGCCAATGATCGGGTGGCATCAAGCTCCGCGCGCAGAACCGCCCAATCGAACCGGCGCCAATCGGATGGGCCGATGTCGCGGGGACCGATAGCGGACATGATACGCTTGTTCGGAAAGCACGTCGCTCCCTCCGGGAAATGCACCACACGCGCTCCTGCCCGATGTGCCGCCCGCATCAGGTGCCGGATCTCTTCGCCGGCAAGGCGAAGCGCTGCGGCGTCTCGCGGATCATCGAAATAGCCGGATTGAACCACGGCCAAGCGCAACGCCCTTGATTGCGGCGGTGTGTCTTCCACCGAAGCATCGCGAAGATGCATGAGTGCTGTGGTGTAGGATTCACCGGTCTTGGCGGCACGGGCGCGCACGCGGCGTTTGAAATTCCGGTTTTCAGTCATGACGGGCCTTTCGCGTCTCGGGCAAGTTCCCCAGCAACCGGACCCGAAACGGTGGGACCAGGTTTGCGACCCGAGACAGAAGTCCCTTTGCCTCCGTGAAAGGATCGTGCTGGGGACGATCTTTGGAGGTTCGGCGCAGGCCACGCCGAACCAAAACTGCCGCCCGGCCGCTGATTCGTCAATTGCGACGCGGCGAACCCATACCCGTCATTTCAACGGCAGGTAGATCTCGCTCAAGAGTTCGGTCGGCGCGACCTCGCGGGGATTGTTGAGGTACTTCTCGAACATCAGGCTGTCGCGGATCTCACGGCCGGACTGCGGCAGCCAGGTGCCGTAGAGCCACTGGTAGGCCTTCGGCATATCCGCATAGGGCCCCTTGTGGCGCAGCACGGCGTAGTGGCCGCCGTCGAGGTGCTGAGCTGTCAACGGAGCGTCCGTTGGCATCTGTTCGCGCGCGCTGACGCAGGCGAGGGAACGCAGCTTGTCGGTCGGCACCAGTTCGGGATCGTCGAGATAGATGCCAATCATCTCCATCTCCGGTCGGAACAGCTGTCGTGAGAACAGGGTGCCGTAGAGCGTTTCGAATGCGCGTCCGATCTCCATATAGGAGCCGCTATGGGCGACGCCGACGAGATCGAAGGCGTCGACGTCCTTGAGGGTGACTTCATACATGTCAGGGATTCCTTCCGTTGACGCGGTTTCAAAGGCGACATGGCTTCCCTCTCTCCGATAGCGCGCCGGCGGCAGCCCGTAGGCTCCCTTGAAGGTGCGATTGAAGGATTGGAGATTGGGATAGCCAGAGCGCTGCGCGATCGCTTCGACAGGAAGATCGGATTGGGCGAGATCGGCAGCGGCCCGCTGCAGCCGCAGCCGCTTCACCGTTCCGGCCAGCGTCTCGCCATGGACCGCGCGGTAAATGCGGTGCCAATGGTGCGGCGACATGCAGGCAATCTCGGAGAGACGATCGAGGTCGAGATCGCCGTCAAGATGGCCGTAGATGTAGTCGCTGACCCTGTGCAGACGCCGTTCATAGGTCGCCCACGTCACCCGCTCTTCCATGTCTACCCTTTCGCGCTTTGCTCACGGATCGGTAGACCATAGATCAATTTGACAAATCCTGCGGAGTTGCGCGCGTGCTTCGACTGAGATTTGTGCGAGCCTTGCCCGATGCAAACAAAAAGGGCGCCGCAACGGACGCCCCTTTTCCTATTCTGCTGTCGCTGGCAATCAGCCAGCGAGCGCGACGGCTACGGCCTCTATCGCTTCGGCCGCCTTGTCGCCATCCGGGCCGCCGGCCTGGGCCATGTCGGGACGGCCGCCGCCGCCCTTGCCGCCGAGAGCGGCAGACGCGACGCGAACGAGGTCGACGGCGCTGAGCTTCGAGGTCAGGTCATCGGTGACGGCCACGACCGCACTCGCCTTGCCGTCGCCGGACACGCCGACGAAAGCAACGACGCCCGAGCCGAGGCTCTTCTTGCCGTCGTCAGCAAGGCTCTTCAGATCCTTGGGCTCGACGCCCGAAACGACCTTGCCGAGGAAGCGGACGCCGGCGATCTCGCGGGCGGCATCGGCGGAACCCGCCTCGCCGCCACCGCCGAGCGCCAGCTTCTTCTTGGCTTCGGTGAGTTCGCGCTCAAGCTTGCGACGTTCGTCAAGCAGCGCTTCGACGCGGCCGAGCACGTCGGCCGGCTGAACCTTCAGCGTGCTGGCGAGCGTCTTCACGCGCTCGTCCTGCTCATTGAGATAGGCGCGCGCCGCTTCGCCGGTCAGGGCTTCGACGCGTCGGACGCCAGCGCCGACGGCGCTTTCCGAGACGACGCGGACGAGACCGATATCACCGGTGGCCGATACGTGGGTGCCGCCGCAGAGTTCGACGGAGTAAGGACGGTTGGCCTTCGAGCAATGAACGCCGCGACCCATCGAGACAACCCGTACTTCGTCGCCGTACTTTTCGCCGAAGAGCGCCATTGCGCCTTCGGCGATCGCGTCATCGACGCTCATCAGGCGCGTGGTTACCGGCGTGTTCTGCACGATGATTTCGTTGGCCATTTCTTCGACGACCTTCAACTCTTCCGCCGTCATCGGCTTCGGATGCGAAACGTCGAAGCGCAGGCGCTCCGGCGCCACGAGCGAGCCCTTCTGGGCGACATGGGTGCCGAGCACTTCGCGAAGCGCCTCGTGCAAGAGGTGGGTTGCCGAGTGGTTGGCGCGAAGGCGCGAGCGGCGCGCGTGATCGACATCGAGCTGGGCGGCGTCGCCCGTCTTGACCGAACCTTCGGCGACGGTCGCAAAGTGGACGAAGAGCCCCTCGCCGCGCTTCTGCGTATCCGTCACGGTGAGCTTGCCGCCCTCCGTGGTGATCGTGCCGGTATCGCCCATCTGGCCGCCCGATTCGCCGTAGAACGGCGTCTGGTTGAGCACCACCTGGACGGTGTCGCCCTTGGCAGCCGAAGCGACGACGGCGCCATCGCGCACGATCGCCTGAATCACGCCTTCGGCCGTCTCGGTGTCATAGCCGAGGAAATCGGTGGCACCGTGCTTTTCCCTGAGCTCGAACCAGATCGTTTCGGTTGCCGCCTCGCCGGAGCCGGCCCAGTTGGCGCGGGCCTCGGCCTTCTGGCGCGCCATGGCGGCCGAGAAGGCATCAGTGTCGACGGTGATGCCCTTGGCGCGCAGCGCGTCCTGGGTGAGGTCGAGCGGGAATCCATAGGTGTCGTAGAGCTTGAACGCGGTCTCGCCGTTGAACTGGTCGCCTTCAGACAGATCGGCAGAAGCGTCGGAGAGCAGGTTGAGGCCGCGCTCCAGCGTCTTGCGGAAGCGGGTTTCTTCGAGCTTCAGCGTCTCTGAGATCAGCGCTTCGGCGCGCACCAGCTCCGGATAGGCGCGGCCCATCTGGCCGACGAGAGCCGGCAGCAGCTTCCACATCAACGGGTCCTGTGCGCCGAGCAATTGGGCGTGGCGCATGGCGCGGCGCATGATGCGGCGCAGAACGTAGCCGCGGCCTTCGTTCGACGGCAGAACGCCGTCGGCAATCAGGAAGGCGGAGGAGCGCAGGTGGTCGGCGATGACGCGGTGGCTCGCGCGACGGTCGCCTTCGGCCTTGACCCCGGTTGCCTCTTCGGACGCGGCGATCAGGGCGCGGAAGAGATCGATGTCGTAGTTGTCGTGTTCGCCCTGCAGCACGGCAGCGAGGCGCTCGAGGCCCATGCCGGTGTCGATCGACGGACGCGGCAGGTTGACCCGCTCTTCCTTGGTGACCTGCTCGTACTGCATGAAGACGAGGTTCCAGATCTCGATGAAGCGGTCACCATCTTCGTCGGCCGAGCCGGGCGGTCCGCCCCAGATCTTGTCGCCATGGTCGTAGAAGATTTCAGAGCACGGGCCGCACGGGCCGGTATCGCCCATGGCCCAGAAGTTGTCGCTAGTCGGAATGCGGATAATGCGGTCGTCGGAGAAACCGGCGATCTTCTTCCAGAGGTCGAAGGCTTCGTCATCGGTGTGGTAGACCGTGACCAGCAAGCGCTTGGCGTCGAGGCCGTATTCCTTGGTGATCAGGTTCCAGGCAAGCTCGATGGCGTTCGCCTTGAAGTAATCGCCGAAGGAGAAGTTGCCGAGCATCTCGAAGAAGGTGTGGTGACGCGCGGTGTAGCCGACGTTGTCGAGGTCGTTGTGCTTACCACCGGCGCGCACGCATTTCTGCGCCGTGACGGCCGTCGAATAGGGACGCTGCTCCAGGCCGGTGAAGACGTTCTTGAACTGCACCATACCGGCATTGGTAAACATCAATGTCGGGTCGTTGCGCGGCACCAACGGGCTCGACGACACGACCTCGTGACCGTTTCTGCGGAAATAGTCGAGAAAGGTCGACCGGATTTCATTCACGCCGCTCATCTTGCGTCCTATTCTTAAGCATCAAATCCGGCCGGCAGCGGCCATCGCCGCGCCATCAACCGTTGTCCTTGAACCCCGCAGCCACCCATGATGGCCGCGCCCTCCAACGCCCTCGGTCGCCGGAACCAAAGGCTTTTATCGTTCACGTATCATACTGTCCAGACGGCAGCAAAAAACCGGTCGCCAATGGGACGACCGGTTTCGTTGGTAGCTTCAGCGGACCTCGGCCGCTTATGCTTCGGGGGCGTCGTCGCCGTCGTCAGCTTCCGGACCGCCATTCTCGAGGAACCGGTCGGCGATCAGGCCAGCGTTCTGGCGCAGCGCCGTCTCGATCTCGCGTGCGAGATCCGGGTTGTCGCGCAGGAACGTCTTGGCGTTCTCGCGGCCCTGCCCCAGGCGCTGGCTGTTGTAGGAGAACCAGGCGCCGGACTTCTCGACGATGCCGGCCTTGACACCGAGGTCGACGAGTTCGCCGGTCTTCGATACGCCTTCGCCATACATGATGTCGAATTCAACCTGCTTGAAGGGCGGTGCCATCTTGTTCTTGACGACCTTGACGCGGGTCTGGTTGCCGACGACCTCTTCGCGCTCCTTGACCGAGCCGATGCGGCGGATGTCGAGACGCACGGATGCGTAGAACTTCAGCGCATTGCCGCCGGTGGTGGTTTCCGGCGAACCGAACATGACGCCGATCTTCATGCGGATCTGGTTGATGAAGATGACCATGCAATTCGACTTGGAGATCGACGCGGTCAGCTTGCGCAGCGCCTGGCTCATCAGTCGGGCCTGCATGCCCGGCAGGCTGTCGCCCATTTCGCCTTCGATTTCAGCGCGCGGCACGAGCGCTGCAACCGAGTCGACGACGAGAACGTCGATCGCACCGGAGCGTACCAGCGTGTCGGTGATCTCAAGCGCCTGCTCGCCGGTATCGGGCTGCGAGATCAGGAGGTTTTCAAGATCGACGCCGAGCTTGCGGGCATAGACCGGATCGAGCGCGTGTTCGGCGTCGACGAAGGCGCAGATGCCGCCCTTCTTCTGTGCTTCGGCGACGGTCTGCAGCGCCAGCGTCGTCTTACCCGAGCTTTCCGGGCCGTAAATTTCAACGATACGGCCCTTCGGCAGGCCGCCAATGCCGAGCGCGATGTCGAGGCTGAGAGAGCCGGTCGAAACCGTCTCGATCTCAATGATGCTGTCCTTCCCACCGAGCTTCATGATCGATCCCTTACCGAACGAACGTTCGATCTGGGAAAGTGCCGCTTCAAGTGCCTTGCTTTTATCCACCGATTTGTCCTCTACGAGCCGCAAAGAGTTTTGTGCCATTTGGTCCACCTTTAGGTTATTGAAGCTACCGAGGCAATGAAGCCGCCGCAGGAGTTTTTGTACATGTTTTGTTCCGTATTTGCAAGAGCAGGACAATACATTGAAAAACAACCGATATTTTGGTTTCGTTCCGTTCATGTTCATGGATTGAAACCAAGGGTTCTCGAAGACGAGGGATACCTCTTCGAACCTGCCCGGCAAGGCTTTGCCGATTCGCCGCCGACGAAGACGTCAGGCGCATCAGGTACTTGGAATTCGGCCATCGGCCATTGCAGATAGCCAACAGATATTTCGGCCGAACGGCCAAGCAGAGGAACATTCATGACGGAAGCTGAAATCGCCGTTTTCGGCGGTGCGCACATCGACAGGCGCGGCCGCATATCGGGAACGACGGCACCGGGGTCCAGCAATCCCGGCACCTGGTTCGAAGAGGCCGGCGGTGGTGGCTTCAATGCGGCCCGCAACCTTTCGCGCCTCGGTCACAGCGTGCGCATGATCAGCACGCGTGGCGGCGATGCGGCTGGCGAGATGGTGACGGCAGCGGCGGCCGCCGCCGGCGTCATCGACAGTCCCCTCACCTTTCTCGACCGTCAGACGCCGAGCTACACGGCGATCCTCGAGAACAACGGCAATCTGGTCATCGCGCTCGCTGACATGGAGCTCTACCGGCTGTTCTCTCCCCGGCAGCTGCAGCGGCGGGCTCTGCGCGAAGTCGTCGCCACGAGCAAACTCGTGCTGACGGATGCCAACCTGCCGGAAGAAACGATTGCCGCGCTGGTGCAATCGGCTGCCGATACCGGGCGCCTTGTCGCCGGCATTGCGGTTTCGCCCGCCAAGGTCATCCGCTATCGTTCGTGCCTTTCATATCTGTCGTTCCTGTTCATGAACGAATCCGAGGCGCGAGCGCTGACCGGCAAGGACGCAGCCGAGGCGGAAGAATGGCCGTCGCTGCTGCGAAGCGCAGGCCTAAAGGGTGGCGTGGTGACACGCGGTGGTCGTGCGGTTGTCGCCTTCGATGGTGAGCGCGTCTGCGTCGCCGTTCCGCCGGCCCTGCCGGCACTTGCCGACGTCACCGGCGCCGGCGACGCACTCGCTTCCGGATTCCTTTCCGCCCGCCTCGCGGGTCGCGGCATCGACGAATGCCTGCGGCACGGCATCGCAGCCGCCGGAATCACATTGCGCTCTCCCTTGGCCGCATCCGAAGAGATGTCCGCGGCCAATCTCGAACAGGCGCTGGCTCTTGTGCCCGCTCCCCAAATGCTGTCATGACAATTGCCAGCAGAACTCCCAAGGAAAGACCATGACCAAACCCGCTTCTCCCTCCCTGCCGATGGAATATTCGAACGAGGTCGCAGCCGCCAAGGCGCGTGGCGCGCCGATCGTGGCGCTGGAATCGACCATCATCACCCATGGCATGCCCTATCCGGGCAACCTGAACATGGCCCGCAGCGTCGAAGCGATCATCCGCGAACAGGGTGCCGTGCCGGCAACGATCGCCGTCATCCATGGCGTGCTGCATATCGGCCTTGAAGACGCCAAGCTGGAAGAGCTGGCAAGGACGGAAGGTGCGATGAAGGTCTCGCGCGCCGACCTCGCCTTCGCGATTGCCGAACGCCGCACCGGCGCGACCACCGTTGCCGCGACGATGATTGCCGCCGCCCGCGCCGGCATCCGGGTCTTCGCGACCGGCGGTATCGGTGGCGTGCATCGCGGCGCCGAACTCAGCTTCGACATTTCGGCCGACCTCGACGAACTTGCCCGCACGGGTGTCATCGTCGTTTGCGCCGGCGCCAAGGCAATCCTCGATATTCCGAAGACGCTCGAAGTGCTCGAAACCCGCGGCGTACCCGTCGTCACCTATGAT
>NZ_JAEPRP010000165.1:0-16765 GCF_016652895.1 Ensifer sp. SSB1 | reverse complement strand
CCGCCTGTCGAGAGACAGGCGGCCTGCATATTCAGGGTTGCGGGCGTTTGCATGTCCCTACGACCGAAATGTCACAGGATGTAGCGCGACAGGTCGGTGTTGGCGGCGAGATCGCCGACATGCTTGCGCACATATTCGGCGTCGATCGTCACCTCGTGGCCGGCACGGTCGGGCGCATTGAACGAGATTTCGTCCAACACACGCTCCATCACCGTCTGCAGCCGGCGGGCGCCGATGTTCTCGACAGTGGCGTTCAGCTGTACCGCAACATCGGCGAGCGCATCGATCGCATCGTCGGTGAAGTCGAGCTTGACCTCTTCAGTATCCAGGAGCGCCTTGTACTGGCGGATGAGGCTTGCCTCGGTCTCCGTCAGGATGCGGCGGAAGTCTTCCTTGGTCAGCGCACGAAGCTCGACGCGGATAGGCAGACGGCCCTGCAGTTCCGGCAGCAGGTCCGAGGGCTTGGCCACGTGGAAGGCGCCGGACGCGATGAAGAGGATGTGGTCGGTCTTGACCGGCCCATACTTCGTCGCGACGGTCGTACCTTCGACGAGCGGCAGCAGGTCCCGCTGCACGCCTTCGCGTGACACGCCCGCACCCATGCCGCCCTCGCGCGAGGCGATCTTGTCGATCTCGTCGAGGAAGACGATGCCATCGTCCTCGACCGCTTTCATGGCCTCGCGCTGGATCTGCTCGTTATCGAGCAGCTTGTCGGACTCGTCGTCGATCAGCATGCCATAGGAGGCCTTGACGGTCGTCTTGACCTTCTTGGTGCGGCCGCCCATGGCCTTGCCGAACATTTCCGAGAGGTTCAGGACGCCGATATTGGCGCCGGGCATGCCCGGGATCTCAAAGCCGCCGGGCGCACCGCTCTCGGCGATGTCGATCTCGATTTCCTTGTCGTCAAGCTCGTTGGCGCGGAGCTTCTTGCGGAACGAATCCCGCGTTGCTGGCGACGCCGTCGCGCCGACCAACGCGTCGAGCACGCGCTCTTCAGCATTCTGGTGGGCCTTCGCCTTGACCTCGGCGCGGCGCTTTTCGCGCACCAGACCGATACCGACCTCGACGAGATCGCGGATGATCTGCTCGACGTCGCGGCCGACATAACCGACCTCGGTGAACTTGGTCGCCTCGACCTTGACGAAGGGCGCACCGGCGAGCTTGGCCAGGCGCCTCGAAATCTCGGTCTTGCCGACACCGGTCGGGCCGATCATCAGGATGTTCTTCGGCATCACCTCGTCGCGCAGCTCATCGCCGAGCTGCTGGCGGCGCCAGCGGTTGCGCAGCGCGATGGCCACGGCGCGCTTGGCGTCGTTCTGGCCGATGATGAAACGGTCGAGTTCCGACACGATTTCTCTGGGTGAAAACGTACTCATGTAGTCCTCTCAAACTCGGTCCGCGTCAGCTCCATCAGGAGCGTGCGGCCGGATGCATCAATCCATTCTGCATAGGGCACGAAACCGGCCTTCGCGTAGGCGCTGACCGCCCGACGGTTGCCGGCGTCGGGGTCGATCACGACGCGCGGCGCGCCGGCGGCAAAGAGCCGCTCGGCAAAGGCCCTGACCGCCAGCGACGCGACGCCCCTGCCTGTCAGTTCCGCCGGGCCAATGAAGATATCGATACCGGGCACGTCGTCCGGCATGTCCTTCGCCCAGGGCTCGTCGTCCGGATACTGGGCCGGCACCCACGACTGGATATAGCCCGCCGGCTCGCCGGCCACGTGGAAGATGAAGCCTTCCACTTCTCCAGTGGCACAGCCTTCGCGGATCAGCTCCACTTCCTTGTCCGGATCGCCCCACCATTGCCGCACATGCGGTTCGCTCAGCCAGGCATGCAGCAGCGGCAGGTGGCTATCGGCCACCGGCACGAAACTGACATGCGCGGGCTCATTCGGCATCCAGCGTCTCCACCACGATATTGTGGTTCGTATAGACGCAGATGTCACCGGCGATCTGCAGCGCCCTGCGGGCGATATCCTCGGCCGACTTGTCGCTGTCCATCAGGGCGCGGGCCGCCGCAAAGGCGTAGTTGCCACCCGATCCGATGGCGATTGTGCCATGCTCGGGTTCGAGAACGTCGCCATTGCCGGTGATCGCCAGCGTGATCGACTTGTCGGCCACCAGCATCATCGCTTCGAGATTGCGCAGATACTTGTTCGTGCGCCAGTCCTTGGCGAGCTCGACGGCCGCGCGCATCAGCTGGTCGGGATATTGCTCGAGCTTGGCCTCAAGCCGTTCCAGCAGCGTGAAGGCGTCGGCGGTGGCGCCGGCAAAGCCGGCGATGACGTCGCCCTTGGCGAGGCGCCGCACCTTGCGCGCATTGCTCTTCATCACGGTCTGGCCGAGGCTCACCTGGCCGTCGCCGGCCATGACCACCTTGCCATCCTTGCGTACCGTGATGATGGTCGTCGCATGCATCGTTCCGTAGGGATTATGTTCGCTCATGAAGTTACCTGTCGGCCCCTGATACATGGGGGCGTTTACTTGGGCGTTTACTGGGGCGTTGCGGCTCGTGACACGAGCCTGGTTGCTTGAGGCCTATGTAAGTACGGCAGACACGTTTGCAAATGGCAACAGGCCGTGGGCGCAATCTTCGTTCGGCACCCCGCATCCGATGATTCGAATCGACCGCTCGGTTCTGGATATTTCAGCTTTTGCCTGATAAGGAGCCGCGTCAGCGCATACAGGAGAGCCCGATGGCAGAAGCCACGTCCAGCCGCACCGCAGAAGTTTCGCGAAAGACCAACGAAACCGCGGTATCCGTATCGGTCAACATCGACGGTACCGGGATCGCCAAGATCTCGACCGGCGTCGGTTTCTTCGACCATATGCTGGACCAACTCGCCCGCCATTCGCTCATCGACATGGAGATCAAGACGGACGGCGACCTGCATGTCGACGACCACCATACGGTCGAGGACACCGGCATTGCCATCGGCCAGGCGATTGCCAAGGCGCTCGGCGACCGGCGCGGCATCACCCGCTACGCCTCGCTCGACCTTGCCATGGACGAGACGATGACGCGCGCGGCGGTCGATGTCTCCGGCCGGCCGTTCCTTGTCTGGAACGTGGCATTCACCTCGCCGAAGATCGGCACCTTCGACACGGAACTCGTGCGCGAATTCTTCCAGGCGCTCGCCCAGCACGCTGGGATCACGCTGCATATCCAGAACATCTACGGCGCCAACAACCATCATATCGCCGAGACCTGCTTCAAGTCCGTCGCCCGCGTGCTCCGCACCGCAACCGAAATCGACCCGCGCCAGGCCGGCCGCGTTCCCTCGACCAAGGGGACCCTTGCCTAAGCGGCCAGTCACTGGCTTTGACTCATGGCTTCTTACATGATCCTCACCCCGCCGGGTGCGCGCGCCGACGACGAACGGGCACGTTTCGTCGCCGACGGTTTCTCCTGGGGCGCGTTTCTCTTCCCGGCGCTCTGGCTTCTCTTCAAGCGCCAATGGGTAATTGGAATCGCAGTTGCCGTTCTGCAGATTTCGTTAATCTCCCTGTCGAGCCTGTCAGGCGGCTTCCTCGCATCGGTGCTGGTGCAGCTCGCGCTGCGACTGCTCGTTGCCCTCGAAGGACCGGTTCTGGTGGCGCGCAGCCTGACGGCCCGAGACTGGACGCTGCGCTCCATCGTTCCGGCGCCCAATCTCGCAGCCGCCGAAGAGATCTACTTCACAAGCGTGGCTTCGAGCGAGACCAGGCCCACCACACCTCCCCCGGCCGACTGGACCGCGCGCAAGCCCTCAGGTGGCGGCACCGGCCTCGGCCTTTTTGATTCCTACGGAGAACGCTGATGCGCGTCGCCATCATCGATTACGGCTCGGGCAACCTGCGCTCGGCCACAAAGGCCTTTGAACGGGCCGCCCGCGAAGCCGGTATTTCGGCCGAGATCGACCTTACCGACAGGCCAGAAAGGGTGGCGAGCGCCGACCGCATCGTGCTTCCGGGCGTCGGCGCCTACGCCGATTGCCGCCGCGGCCTTGCCGCCGTCGACGGTATGGAACAGGCGCTGACGGAGGCGGTGGAACAGGCCGGCCGACCCTTCCTCGGCATCTGCGTCGGCATGCAGCTGATGTCGTCGCGCGGGCTGGAAAAGACCATCACCCATGGTTTCGGCTGGATCCCCGGCGATGTCGTCGAAATGACGCCCACCGACACCACGCTGAAGATCCCGCAGATCGGCTGGAACACGCTGACGCTCAAGCGCGAGCATCCGCTGTTTGACGGCATCCGTGTTGGCGAAGCCGGTCTGCATGCCTATTTTGTGCATTCGTACCATCTGGCCGCCGAAAACGCCTCCGACGTGGTTGCCGAGGCGGACTACGGCGGACCGGTCACGGCCTTCGTCGCCAACGGCAACAAGGCGGGCTCGCAGTTCCACCCGGAAAAGAGCCAGGCGCTCGGCCTTGCCCTCATCTCGAATTTCCTGCGCTGGAAGCCCTGAGCTTTCGCACGACTGATTGGACAAACCCATGATCCTTTTTCCCGCGATCGACCTGAAAGACGGGCAATGCGTGCGCCTGAAGCTCGGCGACATGGACCAGGCGACGGTTTACAACCCCGACCCGGCGGCCCAGGCCCGCGCCTTTGAAGACCAGGGCTTCGAGTGGCTGCACGTCGTCGACTTGAACGGTGCCTTTGCCGGTGAGACGGTCAACGGTGCCGCCGTAGACGCCATCCTCAAGGCGACCAAGAATCCGGTGCAGCTCGGCGGCGGCATCCGCACGCTCGAGCACATCGAAAACTGGCTGTCGCGCGGGCTTGCCCGCGTCATCCTCGGCACCGTCGCTGTGCGTGACCCGGCGCTCGTCATCGAAGCCTGCGCCAAATTCCCGGGCAAGGTCGCCGTCGGCATCGACGCCAAGGGCGGCAAGGTTGCCGTCGAAGGCTGGGCCGAGGCCTCCGAGCTCGGCGTGATCGAGCTTGCCAAGAAGTTCGAGGGCGCCGGCGTCTCGGCGATCATCTATACCGACATCGACCGCGACGGCATCCTGACGGGCATCAACTGGGCCTCGACCCTGGAACTCGCGGACGCGGTTTCCATTCCTGTCATCGCGTCGGGCGGTCTCGCCTCGATGGACGACATCCGCCGGATGGTCGAGCCGGACGCACGCAAGCTCGAAGGCGCCATCTCCGGCCGCGCGCTCTATGACGGCCGCATCGACCCGCAGGAGGCGCTGGACCTGATCCGCGCCGCGAGAAAGGCTTGAACCATGACGCTTAAAGCCCGCGTTATCCCCTGCCTCGACGTCAAGGACGGCCGTGTCGTCAAGGGCGTCAACTTCGTCGACCTGATCGACGCCGGTGACCCGGTGGAAGCGGCCCGCGCCTATGACGCTGCCGGCGCCGACGAGCTCTGCTTCCTCGACATCACCGCGTCCTCGGACAATCGCGAGACGATCTTCGACGTCATCGCCCGCACGGCCGAACAGTGCTTCATGCCGCTGACGGTTGGCGGCGGCGTGCGCCAGGTTTTCGACATCCGCAAGCTGCTTCTGGCCGGCGCCGACAAGGTGTCGATCAACACGGCTGCCGTGAAGAACCCGGAATTCGTCGCTGAAGCGGCCGACAAATTCGGCAACCAGTGCATCGTCGTCGCCATCGACGCCAAAAAGGTCTCGGCCGATGGCGAAGCGGATCGCTGTGAGATCTTCACCCATGGCGGACGCCAGCCGACCGGCATTGACGCGGTCGACTTTGCCCAGCGGGTCGTCGATCTCGGCGCTGGCGAGATCCTATTGACCTCGATGGACCGTGACGGCACGAAGAGCGGCTACGATATCGCGCTTACCCGCGCCGTTGCCGATGCGGTCCGCGCGCCGGTTATTGCGTCCGGCGGTGTCGGCACGCTCGACCACATGGTCGCCGGTATCAAGGACGGCCATGCGACCGCCGTGCTCGCCGCCTCGATCTTCCATTTCGGCACCTATAGCATTGGCGAAACCAAGCGCTATATGGCCGAGCATGGCATCGCCATGCGCCTCGACTGAGCTTCAGGATCTTCCATGGCTGACTTCACACTTTCCGATCTCGAGGCCATCGTCGCGACACGCGCGCAGGCGGCCCCGGACCAATCCTGGACGGCAAAGCTGGTCGCGGGCGGCCAGCCGAA
Organism: Ensifer sp. SSB1; assembly: GCF_016652895.1. Taxonomy (NCBI): domain Bacteria; kingdom Pseudomonadati; phylum Pseudomonadota; class Alphaproteobacteria; order Hyphomicrobiales; family Rhizobiaceae; genus Ensifer; species Ensifer sp. SSB1. The sequence goes on along the minus strand of NZ_JAEPRP010000165.1, from coordinate 10,648 downwards.
GGCGGCCAAGAAACTGGGCGAGGAAGCGGTCGAGACGGTGATCGCGGCCATCAGCAACGACCGCGCGAATCTCGTCGCCGAAAGCGCCGATCTCATCTATCATCTGATGGTCGTATTGAAGATCGCCGACGTTCCGTTGCAGGATGTGCTGAACGAACTTGCGCGGCGGACGCAGCAATCTGGCCTGCAGGAAAAGGCAAATCGGCAGAATCCATGACGATAGTGGCGAAAGACATCGAACCGGCCGACCTGCCCGATAACCCACAGAAGCAGGACTATTCGCCCTATCATTTCTTCACCGCCGAGGAGTGGTCGCACTTTCGCGCCGATACGCCGCTGACGCTGACGGCGGACGAGGTACAGCGGCTGCGCTCGCTGAACGACCCCGTCGATCTCGGCGAGGTCCGGCAGATTTACCTGTCGCTGTCACGCCTGCTCTCGACCCATGTGGAATCGTCGCAGATGCTCTTCGAGCAACGCAAACGCTTCCTCAGCATGTCCGAGACCAAGACTCCCTTCGTCATCGGCATTGCCGGTTCGGTCGCCGTCGGCAAATCGACGACGGCTCGTATTCTCGCGCAGCTACTGTCACGCTGGCCGTCGAGCCCGAAGGTCGACCTGGTGACGACCGACGGCTTCCTTTATCCGAACGCCGTGCTCCAGCGCGAAAACATGATGGACCGCAAGGGTTTTCCGGAGAGCTACGACGTCGGTGCACTCCTGCGCTTCCTTTCGGCGATCAAAGCCGGCCAGCTGAACGTCAGGGCACCCAGCTATTCGCACCTGACCTATGACGTGCTTCCGGATCAGTTCACCGTCATCGATCGGCCGGATATCCTGATCTTTGAAGGCATCAACGTTCTGCAGTCACGCAACCTGCCGGCTGACGGGAAGATCGTGCCGATGGTCTCGGATTTCTTCGACTTCTCGATCTATATCGATGCCGAGGAAAGCCTGATCCACAGCTGGTACGTCAACCGCTTCATGCGGCTGCGCGAAACCGCCTTCAAGAACCCGGAATCCTACTTCCATCGCTACGCGACGATCAGCGAGGATGCCGCCCGCGCCATAGCCGAAGGCCTGTGGCACAACATCAACCTGAAGAACTTGCACCAGAACATCCTGCCGACGCGCCCGCGCGCCGACCTGATCCTGCAGAAGGGCCCGAACCACCTGACGGAGAAGGTGGCGCTCAGGAAGCTCTGAGCTTTTCGGCCCGAAGCAAGTTCAGGAAAAGGGTGAAACGGTTTTCCATCCAGTTGGTCACGGATTGACGCGGCGCAGCGTCAGATTGACCCGGCCGCCATTCTTCAGCAGCGTCGACGTATTCGGATAGATGCGGTCGACGCCATGGAAGGCGAGCCGCCCTTCCCCACCGAGCACGACGACATCACCGCTTTCGAGGCGGAAAGACATCGTCTGGCCGCCGCGCGTATTGCCGCCGACACGAAAGAGGCAGCTGTCGCCAAGCGAAATCGAGACAACGGCGGTTTCGAGGTCGCGCTCGTCGCGGTCCTGATGCAGGCCCATGCGGGCTTCCTCGGAGTAGAAGTTCACAAGGCAGGCTTCCGGCGTCTTGTTGCTGGCGGAAACCGCGTTCCAGATATCGAGTAGCACATCCGGCATTGGCGGCCAGGGGCGACCGGTCAAAGGATGCTGAGCCTGGTAACGATAGCCGCGATCGCGGTCCGTAACCCAGCCGAGCGCGCCGCAATTGGTCATCCGCACCGACATGGGTTTGCCGGTCTTCGGCATTTCCGGCACGAAGAGCGGCGCTTCGGCGACGACGAGGCGGATTGCCTCGACCAGTTGTTCCTGCCGGGCGCGATCAAGATAGCCCGGAATATGTCTGATCCCTTTCGGGAGCACCTGCATGAGAGGCAGTCCTTATTGTTCCAGGCCGAGAAGTGCCGCGGGAACGCCATAGCGAAGCGGCCAGCCCGCATAGGCGATATCCGTCGGCCCGACGACGTGATCGACCAGGTTCCAGCGGCCATTCTGGAAACTGACGATTGCGAACACCGTCAGACCATCCATCATGTCGGCATCGTCGCGCAACCCGGTTTGCGCCAGGTTGATCGTCCCACCGCCCGGACGCTGCGGCTCGACCTGCATGAAGGCCCAGTTGGGCGCCGCGCGCATGGTCGTGACCACGAATTCGACGGGGCCACGCATCTCAGCCTCCACCGCCGGGCGGATGGCATCAAGGATGGCGGCGCGCTCGGCGCTGCCCTTGCCGGGCTCGCGGAAGGGCTGCGCCAAACAAGCGCCGGCAAGCCAGAGGCCCGCCAGCGCTGCAATTGCAAATGAACGTCTGAGGGACACGCTCAGGCCGCGTCCAGATCCGGAATGCGCAAAACCTGGCCGGGATAGATCTTGTCCGGATGCGTCAGCATCGGCTTGTTGGCTTCGAAGATGACCGTGTGCTTGGCGCCCTTGCCCTTGCCATACTGCGCTTCGGCAATCTTCCAGAGATTGTCGCCCTTCTTGACGGTATAGAACACGGGCTCCTTCGCCGGAGCGGGTGCGGCACCGGCATCGGCGACCTTGAGTTCGGAGGCCTCCACAGCCGAGACGCCGAGCGTATTGCCGACGGCAACGACTGCCTTTTCGAAGACGCTCTGATCCTTCACGACACCCTTCAGCACGACCTTGTCACCGGCCACTTCGACCTGCACGTCCTTGGTGCCGAGATCGTGGGATGCAAGCTCCTTCTGAACGCTTTCGGCATCCGGAGCGTCGTCATCGCCACCGATGCCAAGCTTCTTGCCTGCGTTCTTGATAAAGCTGAAAAGACCCATGAATATCTCCTTTTGTGAAAACGCTGCTCGATAAGAGAGGGCGCCGCCTGGCAAAGGCAAGGGAGCGGCAGAAAGAAATCAGTCCCCGCCCGGCCGACCGCGGAGCTTCTTGATCTCGCCCCGACCGGACTTTTCCTTCAGGCGCCGCTCGACGGAACCGCGGGTCGGTTTCGTCTTCTTGCGCGGCGGTGGCGGCGGCTCGGCGGCCTTGAGAATCAGCTCCTTCAGCCGCTCGCGGGCATCCTCGCGGTTGCGCTCCTGGCTGCGAAAGCGGCTGGCTTCGATCATCAGCACACCCTCCTTCGAGGCGCGACGGCCGGCAATCTTCAGGGCATTGGCCTTGATGCGATCGGAGAGTGCCGGAGAAGCCTGGACGTTGAAGAACAGCTGAACGGCGGTCGACACCTTGTTGACGTTCTGTCCGCCCGGCCCGCCGGCCAGCACGAATTGCTCCGTCAGCTCCCAGCCGGCGATGACGATATTGTCGTTTATGTAGAGCGGGTCGCTGGCCATGGTTCACCTCGGCCCGATCTATGGCACAGAGCGAACCCGTTGAAAACACTACGGGCGTCGCGCGTCTCATCAGACGCGCAAAGGGCGCCGGAGCACTTTGACGGCTGTATATGTTCCCTCAAATCGAAGAGGAATCTAAGGGGCATACAGCAGCGGCGAACGCGAAAAACCCGGCCACAAGGACCGGGTTTCACGTGAATCATAGCCGACGATCTTTATTCGGCGGCGATTTTGGTGCCGGGAGCCGCGTCGCGAACGCTGCCATCCACATGGCTCTCGAACTTGGCGAAGTTCGTGATGAACATGTCTACGAGGCGGCGTGCCTGTGCATCGTAGGCTGCACCGTCGGCCCAGGTCGAGCGCGGATCGAGGATGCCGTCGTCGACGCCCGGGACCGAGACCGGAACGGCGAAACCGAAGTTGCCGTCGGTGCGCAGTTCAGCGGCGTTCAGCGAACCGTCAAGTGCGGCGGCAAGCAGAGCGCGCGTCACCTTGATCGGCATGCGGCTGCCGGTGCCGTAGGCGCCACCGGTCCAGCCGGTGTTGACCAGCCAGCAGGTGACGCCGTTCTTGGCTATCAGATCCTTCAGCAGGTTGCCATATTCCGACGGGTGGCGCGGCATGAACGGTGCGCCGAAGCAGGTCGAGAAGGTGGCTTCCGGCTCGGTGACGCCCTTTTCCGTGCCGGCAACCTTGGCGGTGTAGCCGGAAAGGAAGTGGTACATCGCCTGTTCCGGCGTCAGCTTGGCAATCGGCGGCATCACGCCGAAAGCATCGGCGGTCAGCATGATGATGGTGCGCGGCTGAGGTGCCGTGCCGGTGGCGCTGGCGTTCGGGATGAAATCGAGCGGATAGGCGCAGCGGGTGTTTTCCGTCAGCGAACCATCGTCGAAATCAGGAAGGCGGCGTTCGTCGAGAACGACGTTTTCCATGACGGTGCCGAAACGGCGGGTCGTCGCATAGATTTCCGGCTCGGCAGCTTCAGACAGACGGATCGCCTTGGCGTAGCAGCCGCCTTCGAAGTTGAAGACGCCCTGGTCGCCCCAGCCGTGCTCGTCGTCGCCGATCAGCGTGCGGGTCGGATCAGCCGAAAGCGTCGTCTTGCCGGTGCCGGAGAGGCCGAAGAAGATCGCCGTGTCGCCTTCCGGACCAACATTTGCCGAGCAATGCATCGGCATGACGCCCTTCTTGGGCAGCAGGTAATTGAGAACCGTGAAGACGGACTTCTTCATCTCGCCGGCGTAGGACGTGCCGCCGATGAGGATCAGGCCGTTGGTGAAATCGCAGGCGATGACGGTCTCGGTACGGCAGCCGTAGCGCTCCGGATCGGCCTTGAAGCTCGGCAGATCGATGATCGTCAGCTTCGGCAGGAAGGATCCGAGGGCTTCGCGGGCCGGGCGGATCAGCAGATTGCGGATGAACAGCGAATGCCAGGCATATTCGGTGACGACGCGGGTCGGCAGAGCGTTATCGGCATCGGCACCGCCAACGAGATCCTGCACGTAGAGCGACATGCCCTTGGCGTGATCGAGCATGTCCTGGCGGAGCAGCGCAAAATGCTCCGGAGACATCGGCTTGTTGTTGTCCCACCAGATTTGGTCGTCAGTGTTCGCATCGCGAACCACGAACTTGTCCTTCGGCGAACGGCCGGTGTGCTGGCCGGTACGGGCGACGAGTGCTCCGTGTGCCGTCAGCTCAGCCTCGCCGCGGCGAAGAGCTTCCTCATAAAGCTCTGCGGCTTCGAGGTTGTACCGAACCGTTTCGAGGTCGATAAAGCCGAGTTTTTCCAAGCCGTTCGCGAGATTGCGAGTGCCGAGTTGCTCCATGGTCAAGCTTCCTTCGTGTTTGGCCATTGGCGTTGAATTTCGCCGGACCTTACTTGCATGCTCGCTCAAAAACAAGGCGGCGTCAAAAAAAGAATAATGATTTCAGTATATTAATCGATTTAAAGAAAATTATCGTTTTTTTAATCGGTTGAATTCGGCCTGCAGAACACCGAACTGAGGGGAGCTATCCTATCGTCACGACAGGTGCTTTTTGGGCTTCGCCACAATTTGTTCCACCTTTATACTCACTAACGCACCCGTGACTCGCGAATGCCGGAGTTTTCGGGGACGAGACCGGCACCTCAAAAGACGGAGTTGAACACGATGCAGACCATCGCGCTTGTCGATGATGACCGGAATATTCTGACGTCCGTATCCATCGCCCTGGAGGCGGAGGGCTACAAGGTCGAGACCTATACCGACGGTGCTTCCGCGCTCGAGGGCCTGCTTGCCCGGCCGCCGCAACTTGCGATTTTCGACATCAAGATGCCGCGCATGGACGGCATGGAACTGTTGCGCCGCCTGAGACAGAAGTCCGACCTCCCAGTGATTTTCCTCACCTCCAAGGATGAAGAGATCGACGAGCTCTTCGGTCTGAAGATGGGCGCCGACGATTTCATCACCAAGCCGTTCTCGCAGCGCCTGCTGGTCGAACGGGTCAAGGCGATCTTGCGTCGGGCTGCAAACCGCGAGGCCGCGGCCGCCAACCCGACCAACACCACGAAGGCTTCCGATGCACCCTCGCGCTCGCTGGAGCGCGGACAGCTGGTGATGGACCAGGAGCGCCACACCTGCACCTGGAAGAACGAGCCGGTGACGCTGACGGTGACCGAATTCCTCATCCTCCACTCGCTTGCCCAACGCCCGGGCGTGGTGAAGAGCCGCGACGCACTGATGGACGCGGCCTATGACGAGCAGGTCTATGTCGACGACCGCACCATCGACAGCCACATCAAGCGGCTGCGCAAGAAGTTCAAGATGGTCGACAACGACTTTGATATGATCGAGACGCTTTACGGTGTCGGTTACCGTTTCCGGGAGACCGCCTGAGCCGCAGGGCTTGCCATCGCTCCCATAGTGGCGCATTTGAAGCGTCGCTACGGTGAGCGTGGCCGACGGCCTCCTTTGAAGCTCGCCGCGTTCTCCGCCGTCTTTGGACCGGAACGATAAAGACAGCGGCGACGCGACCGGCAGCGGCCGCCGTCGCAATCGAACAAACGTGAAGGACAGTCCGCGCGGGAGCGGGACATTTGGTAGAAGTCTTGCAGGGCGACATCGAAGACAGTGACGGGCGTGCGCAGGCACAGCAGGGTCAGCGCCGCTGGGCACATCCCTTCACGCTGATTCGCCGACTGTTCGGCAATGCCGTCTTCTCGAGCCTGACGCGCCGCATCGTCTTCTTCAACCTGGTGGCACTTGTCGTCCTCGTCGGCGGCATCATGTACCTCAACCAGTTCCGCGAGGGGCTGATCGATGCGCGCGTCGAGAGCCTGCTGACCCAGGGCGAAATCATCGCCGGCGCCATCTCGGCATCAGCCTCGGTCGATACCAACTCGATCACCATCGATCCCGAAAAGCTGCTGGAGCTGCAGGCTGGCCAGAGCATTACGCCGCTGCCGAGCGACGAGGATCTCGACTTCCCGATCATCCAGGAACGCGTCGCACCGGTCCTGCGCCGGCTGATCTCACCGACACGTACCCGGGCCCGGCTTTTCGACGCGGATGCCGACCTGCTGCTCGATTCGCGACACCTCTATAGCGGCGGCCAAGTGCTACGCTTCGACCTGCCGCCGATCGAGCCGGAATCGACGGGCATTGCCGAGAAGCTCAACAGCTGGCTGAACAAGCTGCTCCAGCCCGGCAATCTGCCGCTCTACAAGGAACCGCCCGGGGGCAACGGCTCGATCTACCCTGAGGTCACCAACGCGCTGACCGGCGTGCGCGGCTATGTGGAGCGCGTGACCGAGAAGGGTGAGCTCATCGTTTCGGTGGCCGTTCCCGTGCAGCGCTTCCGCGCCGTTCTCGGCGTACTCCTGCTTTCGACGCAGGCCGGCGACATCGACAAGATCGTTCAGGCGGAACGGCTCGCCATCATCCGCGTCTTCGGCGTGGCTGCCCTCGTCAACATCATCCTGTCGCTGCTTCTGTCTTCGACAATTGCCAATCCGCTCCGGCGCCTGGCGGCCGCGGCCGTTCGCGTGCGTCGCGGCGGCGCCAAGGAGCGCGAGGAAATTCCTGACTTCTCCTCCCGCCAGGACGAGATCGGCAACCTTTCCGTCGCACTGCGCGAGATGACGACCGCGCTCTACGACCGGATCGCGGCGATCGAGGCCTTCGCAGCCGACGTCAGTCACGAACTGAAGAACCCCCTTACCTCGCTGCGCAGCGCCGTCGAGACGCTGCCGTTGGCGCGGACCGACGAATCCAAGAAGCGCCTGATGGACGTCATCCAGCATGACGTCCGCCGCCTCGATCGCCTGATCAGCGATATCTCGGACGCCTCGCGGCTCGACGCCGAACTTGCGCGTAGCGACGCCAAGATCATCGATCTGGAGAAGCTTCTCGGCGATCTCGTCGATATCTCGCGCCAGGTCCGCAGCAAGAAGAAGACGGTGTTGCTCGACTTCGTCATCGACCGCAAGGACAGCCCCAAGGCCCGTTTTGCCGTCAGCGGCTATGAGTTGCGCATCGGGCAGATCATCACCAACCTGATCGAGAATGCCCGCTCCTTCGTTCCCGAAGACAGCGGCCGGATCGTCGTCCGCCTGACACGGTCGCGCTCGCGCTGCCTCGTCTATATCGAAGACAACGGTCCCGGTATCCAGGCGGAAGACATCGACCGCATTTTCGAGCGCTTCTACACCGATCGGCCGGAAGGCGAGGACTTCGGCCAGAACTCGGGCCTCGGTCTGTCGATCTCCAGGCAGATCGCCGAAGCCCATGGCGGCACACTGAAGGCGGAGAACATCATCGCCCAGGACGGCCACGTCAGCGGTGCGCGCTTCATCCTGTCGCTTCCCGCCGAGCCGCACGCGTGATGGAGCGCGCCAATGTCCACGGCACTGCCATCGTGCTCGGGACGCGAGGCTTCCTGATCACGGGCCCTTCCGGTATCGGAAAATCCAGGCTGGCGCTCGCATGCATTGCCGCCGCACGACAGGCCGGCCACTTCGCGGCCCTCGTCGCCGACGATCGGGTGGATCTGGGCCTCGAACACGACAGGATCGTTGCGCGCTGCCCCCCGTCCATCCACGGCCTGATCGAAATCCGTGGTGCCGGCATCGGCAAGATCGAAACCGTGCCTGCCGCGGTGATGGACTGGGCCCTGCTCCCCATCAGCGCCCCTTTCGACCCGCGCCTACCGCCGGAAGACGAGATACTGTCGCTACCACTCGGGCGAGCACTTCCGATTGTTCGCGTTCCCGTTGAAGATGGTGCCCAAGCTCTCGATATTTTGCGGGCGCTCATCGCTGAAAAAATAGGATTCTAGCTCGATTTACCGTCAGCGCGACTGGTTTTTCGGCATTTTTGGCTTGCACTTCCCCTTTTCCTTGCCAAGATGGCCGCCCCAACAGGTGGACGAAATTGCTGCATTGCGATATCTGGCCATCAGTGAATTGCGTGTGCAGTTGGAGCGAAGATACACATGATCGGACTTGTGCTTGTCACTCATGGCAAGCTGGCTGAGGAATTTCGACTTGCGCTTGAGCATGTCGTCGGTCCGCAAAAAGCTATAGAGACCGTCTGCATCGGCCCCGAGGACGACATGGACCAGCGTCGGCAGGATATCCTCGACGCCGTCACCAATGTCGACGAGGGCAATGGCGTCATCATCCTGACCGACATGTTCGGCGGAACGCCCTCCAACCTCGCCATATCGGTGATGCGCAGCGGTACCGTCGAAGTGATTGCCGGCGTCAATCTGCCAATGCTGATCAAGCTTGCCGGCGTTCGCGGCGAGAGCGACATGGACAAGGCGCTGGTCGAGGCTTCGGAAGCCGGACGGAAATACATCAACGTCGCCAGCCGCGTCCTGAGTGGGAAGTAATGGATCATCGCCCCGACATGTCGCTGACGCGCGAACTGCTGATCATCAACAAGCGAGGCCTGCATGCGCGGGCGTCGGCAAAGTTCGTGCAGACGGTCGAAGCCTATGACGCCGAGATCACCGTGTCGAAGGACGGCATGACGGTCGGCGGAACGTCGATCATGGGATTGATGATGCTGGCCGCCAGCACCGGCTGCAGCGTGTGCGTGACCGCCAGCGGCACGCAGGCCGAGGAGGCGTTGAACGCGCTCGACGCCCTGGTCGCCGACAAGTTCGGCGAAGAAATGTAACGGACAATATAAAGATATAAAGACTTCTTTATATCGATATTGCCCTCTCCCCTGATTCCTGATAGATCGATCGCACTCTCACCGTGTCGGTAAGCGCGGGAGGCATAATCGCGCCGCAGTTCGGTTGAAGCCATGCGGCTTGAAGAGATCAGCCCGGAGAATTCCATGACCACCACTCAGGACTATATCGTCGCCGACATCGGTCTCGCCGATTTCGGGCGCAAGGAAATTGCGATCGCCGAAACGGAAATGCCGGGCCTGATGGCCTGCCGCGAAGAGTTCGGCGCTTCCAAGCCGCTAAAGGGCGCGCGCATCACCGGCTCGCTGCACATGACCATCCAGACCGCCGTTCTGATCGAGACGCTGGTCGCTCTCGGCGCCGACGTGCGCTGGGCCTCGTGCAACATCTTCTCGACCCAGGACCATGCCGCTGCCGCGATCGCCGCGAGTGGCGTCCCCGTTTTCGCCGTGAAGGGTGAGACGCTCGAAGAATATTGGACCTACACGGACAAGATCTTCCAGTGGGCCGACGGCGGCGTCTCGAATATGATCCTCGACGACGGCGGCGACGCCACCATGTACATCCTGCTCGGCGCCCGCGCCGAAGCCGGTGAAGACGTCCTCTCGAATCCGAGCTCCGAGGAAGAAGAGATCCTCGTCGCGCAGATCAAGAAGCGCCTTCAGGCTTCGCCGGGCTGGTTCACCAAGCAGCGCGACGCCATCAAGGGCGTTACCGAAGAAACCACCACCGGTGTCAACCGTCTGTACCAGCTCCAGGCAAAGGGCCTGCTGCCGTTCCCGGCGATCAACGTCAACGATTCGGTCACCAAGTCGAAGTTCGACAACAAGTACGGCTGCAAGGAATCGCTGGTCGACGGCATCCGCCGCGGCACCGACGTGATGATGGCCGGCAAGGTCGCCGTCGTCTGCGGTTACGGCGACGTCGGCAAGGGTTCGGCAGCATCGCTCGCCGGCGCAGGCGCGCGCATCAAGGTCACCGAAGTCGACCCGATCTGCGCACTGCAGGCTGCCATGGACGGCTATGAAGTCGTTCAGCTCGAAGACGTCGTCTCCAGCGCTGACATCTTCATCACGACGACCGGCAACAAGGACGTCATCCGCATGGACCACATGCGCGAGATGAAGGACATGGCGATCGTCGGCAACATC
>NZ_JAEPRP010000164.1:0-16830 GCF_016652895.1 Ensifer sp. SSB1 | reverse complement strand
CTCGGCTTCACCTCGATCGACCGATCTCTCGTCGAGGCGGCCTCGACCATGGGCGTCTTCGTCTACCATTGCGCGCCTGAAGGCATGGTGCCGTGGCACGTCACCTCGGGCATGAACGGCGCCATCATGGTGCTGCCGCGCGAAGGCCTGAAGGACGAGAAGGGTCAGCCGCTGACCTACGACAAGATCTACTATGTCGGCGAGCAGGACTTCTACGTGCCGAAGGACGAGGCCGGGAACTACAAGAAATACGAAACCCCCGGCGATGCCTATGAGGATGCTGTCAAGGCGATGCGTACGCTGACCCCGACCCACATCGTCTTCAATGGCGCAGTCGGCGCACTGACCGGCGACAATGCCCTGACCGCGGCGGTGGGCGAGCGCGTGCTGGTCGTCCATTCGCAGGCCAACCGCGATACGCGGCCGCACCTGATCGGCGGGCATGGTGACTATGTCTGGGCGACCGGCAAGTTCCGCAACCCGCCGGACCTCGACCAGGAGACCTGGCTGATCCCGGGCGGTACCGCGGGCGCTGCCTTCTACACCTTCCGCCAGCCGGGTGTGTATGCCTACGTCAACCACAATCTGATCGAGGCGTTCGAACTGGGAGCGGCCGGTCACTTCAAGGTCACCGGCGAATGGAACGACGATCTGATGACATCGGTCGTCAAGCCGGCATCGATGTAAGCGGCTGATGCAAGGTGATCGTGGGGCCGCGATTTCGGCGGCCTCACACGCGAACAAAGGCACGCGCCCGTTGGCGCGTGCCGTTTCCCCGGAGACCTCCCATGCCCAGCAACAAGAAATCTGCGGTTTCGCTCCTCTCGCTCGCAGCCCCGGCCGTTCTCTTGGCCGCAATCGGTGGCGTGCTTTCGGCGAAGGTGGGGCTGTTTGACGATCTCAAGGATGGCGTCGATCTGTCGATCCGGCCGCCGGTAACCGTTACGATCGCGCCGCGTGAAATGAGCTATCGGGCAGAGGGACACTTCCTGAAGAACGGCTTTGCCGTCGATGCGCCGATCGTCGTCGCGGCGCTCAAGGAACCGCTCGAGATCATGAAGTATCAGGTGACGCGCGAGGACTTCGAGCGCTGCGTCGCCGAGGGCGCCTGCCAGCAGCCGGAGGGCGGCCATGGCGCCGGCCTCTCGGGTGTGCCGATGACCGGGATCAACTATACCGACGCGACCGACTACGCGGCGTGGCTGACCAAGAAGACCGGCGAAGTCTGGCGTCTTCCGACCGACCAGCAATGGGCCTTCGCCGCCGGGTCCAAATTCCCCGACGATGCGCTGGGGATCGACGGCACCAAGGATAATCCGGCGCTGCGCTGGCTGGCGGACTACGAGCGCGAATCCAGCCGGCAGCGGGCGAAGAACCCGATGCCGCAGCCTTCGGGCGCTTTTGGCGAAAACGAGTATGGGGTTGCGGACCTCGATGGCAATGTCTGGGAATGGACCGAGACCTGCCATCGCCGCGTCACGATCGCGGACGACGGCACGGTGCTGAAGGAGCAGCCGGCCTGCGGCATCTTCGTCGTCAATGGCAAGCACCGGGCGTCGATGAGCTTCTTCATCCGCGATCCGAAAAGCGGCGGCTGTGCCGTTGGTGTGCCGCCGGACAATCTCGGCTTCCGGCTCGTGCGAGACGGCCGCTGGTATTCGGGCTTCCTCTACGCCTTCGAACGCCGGCTGCAGGGCGCGGGTTGACACCGCATGGCCGGTGGAATGCGGGGCCTCTCGCGTCGTGGCCGGCATAGGACTTCGTAATGCTATTTGCCCCCAGATCGTCACCGATCTGGGGGCAAAGGCACATGGTAAATCGAGATGCTGCGGCGACCTTTGCGCGTCTGACGGGACGTGCGGCACCCTGGTCCTTTTGCCGGGTCCTGGGCTGTGCTAGAGCAGGGCAACTCAAACGGCAGGATGTAGGGCCAAAGTGGCTGCACTCGATCGCACTCTCGTCAAATCGCTCCCTCTGTTCCAGAAAATGAGCGACCCGGAACTGGATTCGCTGCTGACGCGCGCCACGGTGCGGCGCGTCCCGCAAAACGAAGCCGTGTTCGAACAGGGGGCGACGGCCGATTTCTTCTTCCTGCTGCTGCATGGTCGGCTGAAAGTGACCCAAGTCACCAAGGATGGGCAACAGATCATCGTGCGGGTCGTCAATCCCGGCGACCTTTTCGGCTTTGCCCGCGCACTGCAGCGCCACGACTATCCGGGTACGGCGACAGCGGCGACCGAGAGCCTGGTTCTTGCCTGGCCGACGGAACTCTGGAACGTCTTCGTCGAGAAGAACCCCCACCTCGCCGTCAACGCCATGCACACGATCGGACAGCGTCTCGACGAGGCACATACCCGCATCCGTGAAATGTCGACGGAGGAAGTCGAGCGCCGCGTCGCGCATACCGTGCTGCGGCTCGCCGAACAGGCCGGAAAGCCCGATGGCGGCGGCATCCGTATTGATTTCCCGATCTCGCGCCAGGATATCGCGGAAATGACGGGGACGACGCTGCACACGGTTTCTCGCATCCTCAGCGCCTGGGAAGGGCAGGGCCTTGTACTGGGTGGACGCCAGAAGCTCACCCTCAAGGACATTCCGGGTCTGCGTCGCCTGGCAGAGCGCGTCGGCTAACCTTCTGAAACCAAACTCCGCTGGGCCCCTAAGGCCGCGTCGCGCGAATGGCGTAGCGGTGCTGGCTCTTCCGTGCCAGGCCCTTGAATACGTTCCAGTTCCGCGCCTGGGTGCGGTGTATCTCGCTAAGATCCCTGTCGATCGCAATGTCGGTGAAGCCGGCCTCGCGCAACAACTCGACGACGGCTTCGGCCCGGGCGCCCTCGGAGAAGTGGACGCGCGAGAGGATGCTCCGATGCGTCGCCATCATCTGCGACGAACCGCTCGGCGTCTCCGCCTTGAACACGCCGAGGCGTTGTCCCCAGGCGCTGAGCTTCGAGAACAGCCGTTCGAGCGCACTGGTATTCACAAAGTCACCGTCGACGATCAGCAGCGTTCCACCGGGCTTGAGGACGCGCAGCCATTCGGCAAAGGCGGCGGCCGGATCGACGAGCGTCCACACCAGATGCCGGTTGACGATCACATCGTAATGGCCGTCGGGCTCCATGGTGTTTTCGGCATCACCCAGGGCGAAGCGGATCGAGCGACCGCGCTTGCGGGCCTTTTCGCGGGCGCGCTCGAGCATGGGTTCGGCCCAGTCGAGGCCCTGCACCTTGAAGCCGAGTTCGTCGAGCAGATGCGAGATGACGCCCGTGCCGCTCGCAAGGTCCAGTGCGGCGCGACCGGCGCCCGCTCCGAGGTGGCGCAGAAACAGGGCGTGCCAGGCCGCGCGTTCGTCTTCCGAGAAGATCTCGTGCCCTGGCGACAGGTCGAAGGTTGCGGCGCGATCCGACCAGTAGGCCTTGATTTCATCCCGCAGGTTGTAGTTCTGCCGATCCGTTACGTCGCTCATGTCGATCCCGCTCGTCCCTGTTTGGAGGCGTTCTAAAAGATAAATGTTGACTAATAAAGTCATGAAACATTAGATCGCGTCGATTTTCCCAGCGGAGCAAAAAACAATGCGGTTTTTCAATGGGGTGGCTGCGGCCGCCACGGACCTTTGCGTGCTTTTTTCAACGGCAGCCTTCGCTGATGTCGTGACGTTGAAAGATGTCACCGGCCGTGATGTCGAGGTCAACGTGCCGGTCGAGCACGTGATCCTCGGCGAGGGGCGCCAGATCTATTTCCTCGGCGCGCTCGACCGCGACGATCCGTTCAAGCACGTCGTCGGCTGGCGCGACGATCTTGCGAAGGCCGATCCTGAAAGCTACGCCGCCTATCTCGAAAAATACCCTGACATCGCCAAGCTGCCGACCTTCGGCGGCATGAAGGACGGCACCTTCGACATTGAGCAGGCGGTGGCGCTGAAGCCCGATGTCGTGCTGATGAACGTCGACGCCAAGACGGCGACGGAAGAGGCCGGCTACATCGAAAAGCTCGCCAAGGTCGGCATCCCGCTCGTCTATGTCGACTTCCGCGAAAAGCCGATGGAAAACACCGAGCCGAGCATGCGCGTGATGGGCAAGCTGCTCGGCAAGGAGGAGAAGGCCGAAGAGTTCATCAAGTTCCGCGCCGAGAGCATCGCCAAGGTGACCGACGTCCTGGCGAAGGCCAACCCGAAGAAGCCGCTGGTTTTCGTCGAACGCGCCGGTGGCTATTCCGACGATTGCTGCATGTCTTTCGGTAACGAGAATTTCGGCAAGATGGTCGAGTTCGCCGGCGGCGTGAACATGGCGAAGGACATCATTCCCGGCACCTTCGGCGTGGTCAATCCGGAACAGATCATCGCTGCCAACCCGGATCAGATCATCATCACGGGCGGCAACTGGCAGGGATACGTGCCGGGCGGCGCCTGGGTTGGTGTCGGCTATGGCGCCGATGAAAAGGAAGCTGCCCGCAAGCTCGAAAACCTGACCAAGCGACCGGCCTTCACCGGCGTCCAGGCGGTCAAGGACGGCCAGGTCCATGCGATCTGGCACCAGTTCTACAACAACCCCTACCAGTTCGTCGCGATCCAACAGATCGCCAAGTGGCTGCATCCGGACCTCTTTGCCGATCTCGACCCGGAAGCGACGTTTAAGGAATTGCATGAGCGCTTTCTGCCGCTTCCCTACAAGAGCGGCTACTTCGTCTCGCTGACGACCAGCAAGTAAGGGCATCGCCGGCCGGAGGAGGGGAGGTCTCCGGCGAGACGACCGAAAGGAATGAGAATGTCGATCTTCAGGAAAATCGCGTCGGCGACGATCGCCGCAATCGTGCTGGCGGCTCTGCCGGCCAGCGCGGCGGAGATCATCGATGTCACCGGCCGCCGGGTCGAGATCGCGCTGCCCGCCAAGCGCGTGCTTCTGGGTGAGGCCCGGCAGGTCCATGTGGCAGCAGCGCTGAAAGGCGAGCATGTCTTCGACACGATCGTCGGCTGGCGCGACGATCTCCTGAAGAAGGATCCGGATTCCTACGCCGCCTATCTCGAGCGCTTCCCCGAGATCGAGAAGCTGCCACGCTTCGGCTACATCCCATCTGGTGATTTCAGCCTCGAGGCGGCGATTGCGCTCAAGCCCGACGTGCTGACCCTCAACCTCGAGGCCGAAAAGGCAGTCGAGGAATCAGGCTTCATCGAAAAGGCTGAAGCCGCCGGCATCGCCGTCGTCTATCTCGATTTCCGCGTCGATCCGGCGGCCAACAGCGAAAAATCGGTCGAAATCCTCGGCCAGCTTTTCGGCGCCGAGGGCAAGGCGCGCGAATTCATCGCATATCGCAATGCCCAGATCGCGCTGGTGACGGACCGCCTCAAGAAGGCGGATGCAATCGCGCGCCCGAAAGTCTTCATCGAGCGTTCTCCCGGCATTACCGGTGACGTCGTCTGCTGCCGAACCTTTGGCCCCGCGAATTTCGGCAGGATGGTTGAAGAGGCCGGTGGCCACAATATCGGCTCGGACGTAATCAAGGGCACCTTCGGCGATCTCAATCCCGAGCAGCTGATCGTCAGCGATCCAGACCATGTCATCATTACCGGCAGCAACTGGTCGGCGGAATCCGATCTCAACCAGTTCGTGAGCGTCGGTCGCGGCGCGGATCCGGCAACGGCCGAAGAACGTCTGCGCGGCCTGATGCAGCGCCCGGGCTTTCCCGGCCTGAAGGCGGTGAAAGAGGGCAACGTGCACGCCGTCTGGCACCAGTTCTACGGCGCGCCTTACGAGTTCATTCCGATCCAGCAGTTTGCCAAGTGGTTCCATCCGGAGCTCTTTGCCGACCTCGACCCGGATCGGACATTCCGCGAGTTTCACGAGAAGTTTCTGCCGGTGACCTATCGCCCGGGCTACTTCGCCTCGCTTCCGAAGGGTGGTGAATAATGGTTGCGATGACCGACCAGATTTCCGGCATTGAAGGACGGGGACGCTACCGCGCCCTCGTCTTGCGCCGTTTGGTGTTGATCTTCTGTCTGCTCGGTGGGCTCTTTGCCTCGGTCGCGGTCGACATGGCACTCGGCCCGGCGAACTATCCGCTTGCGGATGTGCTGACCGCGCTGTTCCGGCCGGAAACCGTGAGCGACCAGCTCCGGGTGGTGATCTGGGACATTCGTATGCCGATCGCGCTGATGGCCGTGACGGTGGGCGCCTCGCTGTCGGTTGCCGGGGCGCAGATGCAGACGATCCTCGCCAATCCTCTGGCAAGCCCGTTCACGCTCGGCATTTCCGCGGCCGCCGGCTTCGGCGCGGCTCTCGGTCTTGTTGCCGGCGTGGCGGTCTTTCCCGTCGCCGTCCAATACATGGTGCCGATCAACGCCTTCCTGATGGCGATGCTTGCGGCGCTCTTCATTCACTTCGCCTCCACCATGCGTGGCGTCACGGTGGAAACGATCGTGCTCCTCGGCATCGCGCTCGTCTTCACCTTCAATGCCGCGCTGTCGCTGCTCGAATACCTGGCCTCCGAACAGGCGCTCGCCGCCGTCGTCTTCTGGACGATGGGCAGCCTCACCAAGGCGACCTGGCCCAAGGTCTGGATCACCGGTGCGGTGCTCCTCTTCGCCTTGCCGCTCTTTGCGCGTCATGCCTGGGCGCTGACGGCGCTTCGGCTCGGCGACGACAAGGCTGCGAGCTTCGGCATCAATGTTCGCCGGCTAAGGCTCGAAGCGATGATGACGGTCAGCCTGCTTGCGGCGATCCCGGTTTCCTTCGTCGGCACGATCGGCTTCGTCGGTCTCGTCGGGCCGCACATGGCCCGGATGCTCGTCGGCGAGGATCAGCGCTTCTTCCTGCCGGCCTCGGTGCTTTGCGGTGCGCTTCTGCTTTCGGTCACTTCGGTCGTCAGCAAGATGCTGATCCCCGGCGCCGTACTGCCGATCGGTGTCATTACCGCGCTCGTCGGCGTGCCCTTCTTCTTCGTGCTGATTTTCACCAACAGGAGGCGCGCATGGTAAGCCTGTCGCTGGAAAAGGTCGGCGCGAACTATGGCCGGCGCACGGTGCTGTCGGACGTCAACACCGGCGTGTTGCGCGGTGGCGGCTTGACGGCGGTGATCGGTCCCAATGCGGCCGGCAAGTCGACGCTGTTCAAGCGCATCGCAAACCTGACGTCCGGCCCCGGTACCGTGCATCTTTCGGATACCGCCAAGGGGCCCGACGGCATCTGCTACATGCCGCAGGATACCGGCGCCAATGCCGTGCTCTCGGTTTACGAGTCCGTGCTTCTGTCGGCCAAGCAGGGTTCCGGCTGGAAGGTGAAGGACACCGAGCTCTCCGAGATCGACCGGGTGCTCGGCGAACTCCGGATCGCCGACCTCGCCTTTCGCGGCCTCGGTGAGCTCTCCGGCGGCCAGCGCCAGCTTGTCTCCATCGCCCAGGCGCTGGTGCGCAAGCCCGAAGTGCTGTTGATGGACGAGCCGACCTCGGCGCTCGATCTCTTCCGCCAGATCGAGGTGCTCGGCTTCATGAAGCGCCTGTCGGCGCAGTCGGGCATGGCGGTGCTGATCGCGCTGCACGACCTCAACCACGCGCTGCGCTACTGCGACGACACGATCGTCATCAGCGGCGGCTCGGTGCTGGCGAGCGGTCCGACCCATGAGGTGATCACCGCGGACATGCTGCGCTCGGTCTACCGCGTCGAGGCGCGGGTGGAAGCCTGTTCGATGGGGCGGCCGGTCGTGATCGTCGACGAGTCCCTGTAGCCCGGCGGTGTTGCAGCCCGACAGCTCCAGTCGTCGCGGCCACCGGCCGACGTCAGAGCGTGGCAAGCTCGCGATTGGATAGCGTGCCGCCATTGGCTCGTTTGATGTCGAGCTTGCGTTCAAGCGAGGCCATGATGTCCTCGCTGAACTCGATCGATGTAAGTTCGGCGATCTCGGGCAGGGCGCCTGGCGTAAAGACGTTGACCTCCACCAGCCTGTCGCCGACCACGTCCAGGCCGACGAGGAACATGCCGTCGCTCACCAGCTTCGGCCGCATCTGTTCGGCGACGGCCAGCATTTCGGGTGTGACGACGGCGGGCATCGGCCTACCGTTGACATGCATGTTGGACCGTAGCTCTCCTTCCGCCGGGACGCGCCGAACCGCCGCATAGGTATCGCCGCGCTTGAGCGGCAAGCCGTTCATCAGGAACAGTCGGACGTCGCCTTCGGTTGCTGCGGGCAGGTATTCCTGTGCGATCACATAGCCCATCTCGCTGACGGCCTCGAAGATCTGGTTGAGGTTCGTCTCGTGGCTGGAACTGACCTTGAAGACGTTTTTGCCGCCGGAGCCCTGCAGCGGCTTCAGGATGACGCCCCCCGGGTGCTCATCGACGAAGGCCCTGATCTCCTCGACATGCTTCGAGATCAGCGTGGTCGGCCGGACCGTTTCGGGAAAGTCCTGGAGATAGAGCTTGTTCTGCGCCCGTGCCAGCCCGTCGGGATCGTTGACGACGATCGCACCGCGCTCGGCTGCAAGCCGCCCGAAGATCACGCCCGCCTGGGTAGCCCAGGGGCGGGGACCTGCATCTTCCGACGGGTCGCTCCTCAGGAACAGAACGTCGACATCGGCGATGTCGAGAATGTCCCGTCCAGTCGCGTCCCCCCTCAATGCGGCGATGAAGGTTTCGGCCTTGCGCGGCTTCACAGCACCAAGGTTGAGGGCGTGGACCATCAGGCGGCCATCGGGCTTCAGGATGAAATCGCCGGGGGTCACGTAGACGATCTGGTGGCCGCGGGCGAGCGCCGCAAGCGCAAGCGATGTCGTCGCGTAGAACGTTTCTTCGCCCTCGATGGAGTTGACGAGAAAGGCGATGCGCATTCAGTTTCCTACTCTGCGACCATGTCGAGCGGCGTAATTCCCCTCTGGGCTCGCTGAAGTCGGTCGCGCGCTTTGACGTCATCGAGAAAAATAGGGCGAATTGCTGCGGCACCAAGGAGGCCGCGCAAATTGAGTTCCTGGATCGCGCCGAAATGTGAGGCTGCGATCTTGCCCATCCAGAAGGGCTCAAGACTGCCGCCGTCGGCGAGATGGTCGAGAAGCTGCAAGAGGCCGCGCAGATAAATCGCGTCCTTGACCAGCCCGCCGCCGCGATAGATGCGCAGCGTCATGTTGAAGGCCTCGGCGGTGCCAAAGCCATGGCCGTCGACGAGCA
This sequence comes from Ensifer sp. SSB1, assembly GCF_016652895.1. Lineage (NCBI taxonomy): Bacteria > Pseudomonadati > Pseudomonadota > Alphaproteobacteria > Hyphomicrobiales > Rhizobiaceae > Ensifer > Ensifer sp. SSB1. Next base: position 7,684 of record NZ_JAEPRP010000164.1, on the reverse strand, counting down.
GCCGGTAGGTCTCGGGAAACAGGGCGCCGTCGAGCAGGGCCGCGCAGCCGACGACTCTCGCCGCAAGCACGCGCAGCCGGTCTGCGGTCATTCCGGCGCTCAGATACTCGGCGAAGACGGCAAGCCCTTCCTGCATGCCCTCGTAGCCGGCAAGCCCGGAGCGCAGAACCCTGAGGCCCTGGGCTGAGCCGTTGAAATAGGTGAGCAGGTGAACGCCGATCTCGTGGTTGAGCAACGCCTCGACGCGATCCTGGTCGAGTGACGAACTTCGCGCGATCAGCAACTGGCCGCGCGAAACCAGCAGGCCGGCCGGCAGGTCGTCACGAATTTCGACCGACGCGGTGAAATCGGCCGACTGGCGTCGATAGGCCGATATCATCGCCTGGGCGCGGTCCCTGATATACGTGCAGTCGCGCCGGTTGCCGGATGTCGAGGGCGCGTCGCCATCCGCTGTCGTCCGCGCAAGGATGTCCGACGCAGCGCTGAGAAGGCCGCTTTCCACCGGGCCGTAAAGTGCGCGGCCGAGCTCGATGAATTTGCGGGTTTCCCGCGCGGATATCATCGAAAGCTGCAGGTCGACCTCCTGCTGCTTTTCCCGATAGAGGGCGTAGAGCAGCGGATCTTCGAGATGCTCGAAATTGAGGGTGAAGAGCTTGCGCTTGGCCGTTTCGATCTGCAGCGTCAGCGGCCGATAGTAGAGACGAGGGCTTCTGGAAAAGCCGCTCGATGCGAATTCCGCCCAGGCCGTTTCGGCGTTGATCGGCGTCACCGCAAGCAGAAAATCGAAGCTCGAGGCAATCTCGTCGATGCCGCGATCGGCGCGAACCACCGCATCGACGAAGGCCTTGCGGCCGAAGGCGCGGTGCGTCGACAGCCGAAAGTCGTCGGACTTCGCGCGGGCGAAGGCTGCAACGGCCCGCAGGCCGGCGTCGAAAACGCTCGCGACCAGGCGCTCACGCAATTGCGGATAGATGCGGCGGGTGCCCGGTTCGCAATAGATCGGGGCGAAGCGGACCGTAAGGTGCGGGTGGTCGAGCGCCAGGGTCTTCCCGCTCGCCGGCGCTTCCGGCTGCCGTTCGACGAGGGTCACATGCGGGGTCCGGAACTTTCCTTCGATCGTCGCAGCGGTTTCGATCAGAGCCTTCGCCGCGGCCTGCTCGGGGGCGCGTGCCCCGGCAACGACTTCGATCAGGAACGGCGGCAGGAAGGGCGCATCCTTGGCCGGCGGGTCATCGCTTTCAAGCTCCGCGAATTCGAGAACGATGAACATGCCCAGACGCTCTTCGATCACGCGGCCGACCCGCTCTATGACGGCGGCGGCGATATCGACGTTCGGCGCCAGCAGATAGGCGGCATTCGCCTGGGCTATGTCGCGCGCGACCGGCTGCTGGTGCTCTGCGGCGATATGGACACAGAGGAAGGGAAGCAAGCGGTCGATGTGCAGCCGCCCGCCATCGCCGAAGTCCTGTCGCACCGCGCGGCTATCCTTTAGCCGGGTAATGGCTTCCTCCAGCCATTCCGGGCTCGGGTCCGCGAGGATGGGGCCACCGTCCGTCATCGCTGCCTCGCGAGCGCCTCGGTCAGCACCGGAACGAGTGAGCCCACCAGTGTCCGCAGCGAGCGTAGCGCTTCGAGGTCCGGCTTGCCGGTCCACTCATCCATGAAGGTCTTCTTGAACTCGATCGCGATCGCGCAACCCGTATCGGGAAAGTGTTCGTGGATGAAGCGCGTCTGCTCGCCGCGACCCTGAAAGGCGATGTTTTCACGCACATCCACGGGTCGGCCGGCGAACGTGGTGGCGCTGATGGCCGATATCAGCGCATCGATGACGTCCGCCCATTTGGCCCGATCCATGGAGGCGGTGCCGATGTTGATCTCGGGCGTTTCGGCGACGTCAGCCGGTTCGATCTCCGGCCCTCGGCGTCGGTGGTTGTAGCTGTGCACGTCGAGCACGACGAAGCGCTGATGGCGCCTTTCGATCGCGGTCAGCATGGATCGCAGCATGGCGTAATATTCGTCATGCACGGCAAGGGATGCTTCGATCAATTCGGCAGACGGCTGCTCTCGCCAGACGGATAGGCCCCAGGCCTGCGCGGGCTGGAGATAGACGGCGCCCGTGCGGGCGCGGTTGAGATCCACCTCGAAGCGGGAACGGTGCACGACGATGCGGTTGGCGAGGTCACGGATCATGAACTCGGTGAACGGGTCTTCCTCCCGCAGCCTTTCCTCGTCCGTCAGCGCCACCAGCGCACGGACATCGCTGCGCATGGCATGCCCGTTATGGATCGCGGTGCCGACGATCGGTCCGTCGCCGCGATAGCTGGTCCACCAAGCGTTCTCTGTCGCTGAACGGAACTGTTCCGTCGGCTCGCGTTGCATGTTCGCTCCCGCATGCCCTCAGTATGGGCGCTTCGGGAATGCAACTCCCGGGCACGGCCGAGAGTTCCGGAATGAATCAAAATTCCGTGCTGGATCTGTCCGCTGCGGATGCGCCTCTCGGCTCCCGCGTCAACTCGACGATGCAGCGAGTTCGCCGAGAACCCATTGGCGAAAGGCGCCGATCTTCGGTGAATTCCGGCGCGTCTCCGGGTAGACCATCCAGTAAGCCTGGCTATCGTCGCAAAGGAGGTCAAACGGCTGGACGAGCCGTCCGTCTGCCAGCTCGGCCGCGAAGAAGGCGGGTGTCAGGATCGCCACGCCCTGGCCGGCGATTGCCGCATTTCCCTCGTAGACCTGCGCGCCCATGCTGGCGCCCGGGCGGCTCGAAAGCCCCTCGACGGGCACATTCGCGGCCGCAAACCATTTCGCCCACCAGGGATCGCCGGGATCGAGCAGCTGCAGGCGCAGGAGATCGGTCGGCTCCTTAACTCCGCCAATGCTGGCCGCGAGGCTCGGGCTGAGCATCGGCGAGAAATCGGCGTTGATCAACCGGTGGGCCGCAAGCCCCGGCCACTCTCCGAGGCCAGAGCGAATGCCGATATCGACCTCCTCGCGGTTGAAGTCCACCAGATGCGGATCCGTCTGAAGGCGGACGGCAAGCGAAGGGTGGGCGATCTGAAAGGAGCCGAGGCGCCGCGCCAGCCAGTTGGAGGCGAAGGTTGCGATCGTGCTGATGACAAGCGTTCCCTGGGCGCCGCCGCGCGCCGACACATAGGCTTCGCTGAGCTGCTCGAAGGCTTGGGTGACCGCTGGAGCCAGCCGCTGCCCGATTTCAGTCAGGGCGATCTGGCGCGGTCGGCGCAAAAACAAGGGTGCGCCGACCCGATCCTCGAGAACCTTGATCTGATAGCTCACCGCGGCCTGCGTCATGCCGAGTTCGGTCGCGGCCTTGGTGAAGCTTCCATGTCTGGCAACCGCCTCAAACACGCGGGCCGCCGTCAATGGTGGGAGCGGGAGAGTCTTATGCATTAAATGGCCTTATGCATAGTAAGCGATATTCGATTGGAAGGTGATGCTGTTCGTAACCACTTTCAAGGTCCGTCCATTAGACGGATTGATGAAGAGGATGACGACTATGACAACCATTCAAGTACGTAGTTTTTCGTCGACAAACGATTTTTCCGCGCGCTCCTGGCTGGCGCTTTTGTTTACCCGGAAGAGCCGTGCGCCAGAAGTTGTCGACGTCAGGGACCTGTCGGACCATCTGAAGCGGGACATGGGCTTTCTCGATGGCAATCGCCCCGACGGGGAAGACCTCCCGAGCGCTTGATCTGCCTCGACCTGGGCGAGCCTCCCATCGCTCAGGTCCCCCGCTGCCAGGGGGCGGGCCTTGTTTGCCGCGGCCTCCTCCTTCCCTTCTCTCACGCCATGACGTAAGCCAATGGGGGAGCAGTTTTTCACGTCTCGCCTGCTCTTTGGGTCAGAATTCCTTTAATCTACTATTTGAGTGGATAATCTCGGACGGGCTCGGTCAGGAATCGAGCGGGGCAGAAACGCCCTCCGGTCGGCGCGCCTTTGCGGCGATCGGCTGAAATGAGGTCTGAGATGAGTATGCTGCGGCAATTCGAGCGTTTGAGCGCAATTCGCGAGGTCCTGCAGGGTCGTTTGGAGCTCCACGAGGCCCGGGACTGTTTCGGATTCGACGATGTCGAGGACGGCACGGCCAATGAGCTCAGGGATCGTATCGCCGAACTCTCCGACGAAATCTCGACCTTGAAAAGTCGTTGCGACCGGTTTGAAAGCTTCGGCCGTCAATGACCAACCCGGACGGCGGTAACACGTCGTCGATGAATGGACCATCCCCATGACATTGCATGTGAATTCACGCGTCGCGGATCACGCGATCAATCCGCTCTTTCTCGAACGCTGGTCGCCGCGCGCCTATTCGGGCGAAGAGATTTCCCAGGCCGAACTCTTTGAGATCCTCGAAGCGGCGCGCTGGGCGCCATCGGCCTACAACGCCCAGCCCTGGCATTTCGTCTATGCGCGCCGCGGCGGACAGGACTGGGAGAAGCTGCTCGGTCTTCTGAACGAGTTCAACCGGAGCTGGGCAAAAGAGGCCTCGGCGCTGATCTTCGTGCTGTCTAGGACCTCCTTGCTGCCGCCGGGCGCCAGTGAAGAAGTGCCTTCCTATACCCACTCCTTCGATACGGGTGCCGCCTGGGGCGCGCTCGCCCTGCAGGCAGCGCATTCCGGCTGGCAGGCCCACGGCATGGCCGGCATCGACTATGATCGGGCTCGCGCCGAACTCGAAGTTCCCGAAAACTACCGGATCGAGGCAGCCGTCGCGATCGGCCGTCTCGGCGACAAGGCGCTCCTTCCGGAGGCCCTCCAGCAGCGTGAGCGGCCGAGCCCGCGCAAGGCGCTCTCCGAAATCGTATCCGAGGGACGGTTCGTTGCCGGCTGAGCCGCGATAGAGCCCCCACGAGGGAGCGGGCATGCTTTGCCGGTCCGCTCTCCTCACCGGTCGTCCGGCTCTTCCTTGCTGGTCGCGTTCAACGCCTGTACGCTGACGGCGGCGACCAGGCCGGTAAGCACGATGCCGGAAAAGCCGATCACCAGCGCCAGTAGGCGCGCGCTCAAGTGCTTGGGCGTGATGTCGCCATAGCCGATCGTCAGCCCGGTGACGAAGGTAAAGTAGAGCGCTTCGTCGAGCCGCCAGTCTTCGATTTGTCCAATGATGAAGCCGACGCCGGTCATCACGATCAGGACCGCCGAAAAGATCGGCCAGAGCAGCTGAAGCTGCTGGTAGAGATTGGAGAAAAACAGGCGCCGCATTCTCTTGGTCTGGCTCCTGCGATGTGATTTCGCCACGCATTCCTCCCTTCTGCCGGGTGGAGGAGAGAGCCATATCGACCGTTCGCAAGGATCGCCTCGGCTTGCTCGCAGCCGCCGAAATTTCCGCTCGGCCGAGCTCCACCGGTCTCAAGATAGTAGCAAGTCGAGCGTCCTGCCAGCGCCTGCTTTGTGCGACGGAAAACAAGGTTCGGCCGCCGGTCGAGGTGTCCTTGCAAGCGATTTGGCCCGGTGCTATCGCTTTAGAATTACTTCATGAAAGCTCCTGTCAGAGGACAGTCCCGATGGCATCGAACGAGCATTCGCTTGTCAGCGACGGTCGCGGTCTCACCGCGGGTTTGCGACTGGACGTAATCGCAGGTCTCACGGCTGCCGCCGTGGTTCTGCCCAAGGCCATGGCCTATGCCACGGTAGCCGGCCTGCCGGTCAGTGTCGGTCTCTACACCGCCTTCGTGCCGATGATCATCTACGCGCTTCTTGGCACATCTCGGGTCTTGAGCGTCTCGTCGACCACGACGCTTGCCATTCTCGCCGGAACCCAGCTCGGCCTTGCCGTGCCGGATGGTGACCCCGGCAAGTTGATCACCGCGACCGCGACGTTGACGGCCATGACCGGCGGGCTCCTCATCCTGGCTTCGGTTCTCCGCTTCGGCTTCGTCGCCAACTTCATTTCCTCGCCGGTCCTGATCGGCTTCAAGGCCGGCATAGGCCTGGTCATCGTGCTCGACCAGGTGCCGAAACTGCTCGGCCTTCACATCACCAAGGAAGGCTTCTTCCGGGATATCCTCAGCATCGCTGGCCACCTGTCCGAAACCTCGATGCTGACACTCGCGATTGCGGCCGCAGCACTGGTGGCGCTTCTGGCGATGGAGCGGCTCTGGCCGCATTCGCCGGCGCCGCTGCTTGCGGTCGCCGCCGGCATAGCGCTTTCCTGGTTCGCCGGCCTGGCGGCGCTCGGCGTCTCCACCGTCGGCTTCATCCCGCAGTCGCTGCCTTCGATTACGCTTCCGAGCCTTGGCCTTGCTCAAGAGCTTCTGCCCGGCGCACTCGGCATCGCCTTGATGAGTTTCACGGAGACCATTGCCGCCGGCCGCGCCTTCGCGGCCCCCTCCGACCCGCCGATCCGGGCCAACCGCGAACTGCTGGCAACAGGTGCCGCAAATCTCGGCGGCGCGCTCTTCGGCGCCATGAGTGCTGGCGGCGGCACGTCGCAAACGGCCGTCGTGCGCGCCGTCGGCGGCCACTCGCAGGTGGCCTCCCTGGTCACCGCGGCAGCAGCGGCGGCGACCATGCTTGTTCTGGCGCCTCTTCTCGGCTTGCTGCCGCAGGCCGTCCTCGCGGCGATCGTCATCGTCTATTCGATCGGGCTCATCAAGCCGGCGGATTTCTGGTCGGTTCGCAAAGTCCGGCGCATGGAGTTCCAGTGGGCGCTGGCGGCCTTCCTCGGCGTGCTGCTCTTCGGGACGCTGCAGGGCATCATCGTTGCGATCGTGCTTTCCTTCATCGGGCTCGCGCGCCAGGCGGCTTCGGCGAAGGTCTATGTCGTCGGCCGCAAGCGCGGCACCGATCGGCTACGCCCGCTGTCACCGGATCACCCTGATGACGAGACCTTCGAAGGGCTGCTGATCCTCCGCCCGGAGGGGCGCCTGTTCTTTGCCAATGCGCAGCAGGTGGCAGACCAGGCGCAGCTGCTGGTTGCTCAGCAAAAGCCGCGGGTTCTCGTACTCGACATGAGCCGGGTCTTCGACATCGAATATTCGGCGCTGCAGATGATGATGGAGGGCGAGCGTCGTATCAGTGCGCAGGGCGTCACCGTATGGCTGGCCGAGTTGAACCCGGACGTACTTGCCTATGTGCGCGCATCCGGCTTTGCCGATCAGCTCGGCCCCGATCGCCTGTTCGTCAACACCCGCACAGCCCTCCAGCGCTACCTGATGAGCGCGGCTCCGGCGGCAGCCTGACCTATTCCGCCATCATCTCTCCCGTCCCGCCGAATGCCGGCGGGAAGTCGCGATACTTTGGCAGGCCGTCCTTCATCGGCAGCACCGTCTCCTGATAGTTGACGTGGAGCGCGGGTTTGAACGGCAGCGCTGGAATGACCGCCGCAAAGACGTCGGTCACGCCCCAGAGCGGATGTTCGGTCATGAGGTGACCGCCGCAAGCCTTGCACCATTTGCGCACGCTGGTCGCGGTCTTCTGATAGCCAACGAGATTGTCTGCGCCCTTGACGATCCGAACCTTTTCCGGAGGCCAGAGCGTGAAGGCATTGACTGGACCCGCCGACCATGTCCGACACGAGTTGCAGTGACAGAAGCCCATGGCGGCCGGGTCACCGCTCACTTCGATCTCGACTGCACCGCAGAAGCACTTTCCGTTGAAGCTGCCGTTCGCTGCCATGACTTTCTCCAATGAAAGAACGCAAGGGGCAAAACACCTCCATTTGGCGGCG
>NZ_JAEPRP010000163.1:5006-17301 GCF_016652895.1 Ensifer sp. SSB1 | reverse complement strand
ACTTCGGCACCTTCCTGGCGGATGAGCGCCGTTGCCCGTTCTGTCGTCGTGTCGGGACCGAAGACGGACACGGGGATCGAGAGGCGCCGCCCGGCATAGGCGACCGCCATGCCGGCATTGCCGCCGGAGGAGGAGACGAAGCGCCGTTTGCCGTTTCGCGCATGGTGCTCGCAGGCAGCGCCGACGCCGCGGATCTTGAACGAGCCGGATGGTTGCAGCGCGTCCATCTTCAGCCAGATGGAGCGCTTCGAAGCGAGGCTCAAGGGGCGGGATTCAATCAGCGGAGTTTCGAGATGCAGTGCCATGGGACGTTCCGTAAAAGCGCAATACCGGCTCACGCCGAGCCGGCAAAAGGTGTCTCGGAGATTCTTGAGGGTGGAGTTTGCCTGAGATCGCGGCCTTGCCGCAAGTCGCTCGGCCATGTCATCGGCAACGGTGGTGTGCGCCCGGCGGACCGGGGTTCAAAAGGGGCGATCTGGCAATGCTACCAGAGAAGCCCGCTGAAGATTACGAATGCGACGAACAGCAGGGACAAGACGAGCGATGCCTTGATCGCCGCAAGCGTGTAGTCGTATCGGCGAATTCTGTGTGCGAGGGCCTGGAACATGTGGTCGTCCAATCGTGGGTTGCCTGCGACGCGTCGTTGTACAAGCGGCTTGCGTGGGGGTCTACCGTCCGAATGGAGGCGCTGCAGATCGTGCAGCGCGCCCTCGTTCCATTGGACAGAAGCGCATCCGTCTCAAGCCGTCCTGAGCCACTGTTTCCTGCCGGGTCAGCCTAAGGAGCGTTGCAGGATGTGGTTCAGATCTGCCGGTGAGCCTGCGCTCGCGCACGGCTTTCCAGTCGGTCGCGCAAGCCTCGCCGTCGATAAAGGGAAATTGGCGGGCCGTGGACCTCTGACGCCGCGAAAAGCCAAGTCGGCCTATCTCGATTGGTCAAAGATGCGCTTCAAATGCGCCCAATACAAGGTCGTTCTCTCGCCCGGCGGGCGATCGCGCGAAAGCGGCGGAGCCTGCGGCGACGGATTACGGCCGCTGCGATTTACCGGCTCTTTTGGGGGCGGGAGGTGCAGCCTGCGGTTCGGCGGCGGCGCGTTCGAGGCGGAGCGCTTTCAGCTTCTCCGTCTTCTTGTCGCGGGCGATTTTCTCGGCGGCGATGATGGTTTTCGCCGAATGGTCGCTGGCGCTGGCCTTGTCGGCGGCCGAAGCCTTGCCGGGTTTGAAGAGATTGCTGCCGGTAGAAGTCATGGCTTGTCTCCGCGGGATGGGCGCGACGCCATGAACGGGCAGACACGCCACAGGAGTGCTGTCTTCGCTTCATAAACGCTACGCGGTCGCGCAGCGCTGTAGCCTTTTGATTCTCCGGGTAATTTTACCTGCAAATCGCGTCGGGCCTAAAGGAATTATGCCGACGATGCGCAGGGTTTGTTCAGGCGGCTTGGTTTCGCCCATGGACCCGCTCAATTGGCGGTCCCGGTGGCGCCATTGGCGCCACCGTTCTTATCATTCGCAGTCACCGCAATGCGGGACCGAAGCGCAATCAGCGCGCCTTTACAGCACGCTTGGGTGCCGGCAGCAGGCCTTCGCGCTGAAGCTTCTTGCGCTGCAGCTTGCGCTGGCGGCGTACGGCTTCCGCCTTCTCGCGGGCGCGCTTTTCCGAAGGCTTTTCGTAGCTGGTGCGCGCCTTGAACTCGCGGAACAGACCTTCGCGCTGCATCTTCTTCTTCAGGACGCGCAAAGCCTGGTCAACGTTGTTGTCTCTAACAAGTACCTGCAAAATACGTTCTCCCTTATCAATCCTGGGCAGCATCAAGGATGCCGTGACTATCTGACTGTCGGCCTATCGAGCGCTCAAAGGCTGAGCCAAGGTCGAGCGGTGATGGCGGTCCGACCCGTTGCTTCGGGAAGGAAGGCCGGCGTGGCGCTTGCCGTGAGCGAGGCTAAGTCACTCATCTCGTAGGCTTGCGGCGCACGTTGATCTCCGAGGACGAAGATCGAAGGATCCATAGACGCAAAAAGGTCGGGCTGTTTCCCCGACCTCTTCCCGTCATTCAAGCGCTTCCCTGCCAGTACATCCGTGGTCAGAGGAGAGCGAATGACAAATCATGCCGTTCTGAGGTTGTCAGCCGAGCTCTTGCCGGTGCGACGGTCGGCGACGACGTCGAAGGTGACCTTCTGGCCTTCGGCGAGCGAGCGCATGCCAGCGCGTTCGACAGCAGAGATATGCACGAACACGTCGGTGCTGCCGTCATCCGGCTGAATGAAGCCAAAGCCCTTGGTGCTGTTGAACCACTTTACGGTGCCTGAAGCCATGATGATTTCCTTTCATTCGTTGAGTTATCCGGAAGATGGTCTACCGGCCGTAATCGATATTTGAGAGGAAATCTGGCCGCGCGGAAGCGCTTCGTCAAAGGTCACAAGCAATATTCGATGCGACGATATATAGGCGATACTTTTTTCAGATCAACAAAAATCTCCGGAATCGCGATTGCCGGTGCTTGTGCGGACCAGGCTACGAACCTGGAATGCCAAGCTTTTCGTCCGATAATTTTTCTCTTTTTGAACCGGCGCGGCGTTCACCGCCAAGGGGCGGGGCGCTGGGGCTGCCCGCTTCGCCATGGCGGCTTCGGGCGTTGCGACCGGATCGCTGGCGGATGGGGTGGGGGGAAGGCGGCGGCGCGCTTGTCTTTGGCGCACCGCCGCCGCTTGTCAGGCGGCGTTAAAGGTCTGCGGCGAGACCTGCAATGCGGCGGCGATGCGCTGCAGCTTGGCGGGATCGGCATCGGCGCCAAGCTCGATCTTTGAGATTTCAATTTCCGTCAGGCCAGTCGTTACCGAGAGATCGTCGACCGAATAGCCGGCGGTTTCACGCGATTGCTTGATGGTGGCTCCGATATTGACGCGGGACAGAGATGCGCCGGGGGCCTTGGTTAGGTCTTTCTTAAAGGACATGAAGTGTCTCCTTCGTTGGTCCACCGACAAAGAACATTGTCGGTTGAAGGGGGCCCAAAACTGAAATGCGACTCGGACAGATGAGCGCGAACCTAGGGCGTCGCTAATATAAGCGAGAAGTCCCCGGGCGCAAGTTTGCGACCGGATTTTTGTTAAATACCTATTTTAATCAATGTCTTGCCCTGTGATTTCCGCGGTCTGGCGCAAGAGAATTCTGCAAATCCGGGGCATGATTTTCGTGGCGCGCCGGAGTTCGACTCAGCGCAAAAACGACATGGAGAATTACACGAGGCGCGCCTCGATCAGGAACGGTCCGCGGCGCGACAGGGCGGCGTCGAAGAGCGCGGCAAAGGCCTCGCAGGAGGTGGCGACGGCGGCTTCGACGCCGAAGCCGCGGGCCAGCGAGACCCAGTCGAGTGCGGGCTGATCGAGGTTCAGCATGCGGCGCGCGTTGGTGCCGATCTCCTCGACGCCGACATTGCGCATTTCTGCATGCAGGATCGCGTAGGTCCGGTTGGAAAAGATGACGGTGACGATGTCGAGATTTTCGCGCGCCTGGGTCCACAGGCTCTGGATATTGTACATGGCGCAGCCATCGGCCTGCAGGCAGATCACCTTGCGTTCGGGACAGGCGATCGCGGCCCCGATCGAAAGCGGGATGCCTTCGCCGATGGCGCCGCCGCTTTGCATGATGAAGTCGTGGGGGGCCGAGAAGGCGGAGAGCGCGAAGAAGCGGCGGGCGGAAGTGGCCGCCTCGTCGCAGACGATGGCGTTTTCCGGCACCTTGTGGGCGACGATGACCGCGACCGCGTCTTCCGTCAGCGTGCCGGAAGGCTCGCCCTCGTCGGTGGGTGCGTCCGCCGCGGGAAGCGGGTGGGTGGGGCTGATGCCGAGTTCGTCGCGCAGCGCTTCGAGCGTCGCCTTGAGGTCTTCACCGTGGCGGGCAAGCGTTGTGACCGCGCAGCCTTCCGGCACCAGCCGGCCGGGCTTTCCCGGATAGGCGAAGAATGCCACCGGCTCCGGTGCGCCGACGAGGATCAGGACCTTGACGTCGCGGAGTGTCTCCAGCGCCATGTCGATCGGGTAGGGGATGCGCCGCGGCGCCACTCGTCCACGACCTCGCTGGGTGTGGGCGACAAGCACCTCGTTGAAAAGCTGGACGTTGCAGGCCGCCGCGATCCGCCCGGCGATGGCGAGGCTCTCTGCCTTTGCGGCAGCGCCGCTCAAGACCATGGCGACCCCTGCAGAATTCGCACGGATGAGGTGGGCAATTTCGCGCACCGTCTCGGGGCTCGCAGGCTGGGGCGTTTCGAGGAGTACCTTCTGCGCTGGCGCATCGGTGGAGAACGCGCCCCAGGACGCGTCTGCCGGCAGGATCATCGTGGCGACACCCGGTGGCGTCAACGACGCGCGATAGGCTTCCGCCGCCGTCGGCCCCACGTCGGAGGGATCTTTCGCCCGCCGCACCCAGTTCGACATCGGGCGGGCCAGTCCCTCGATGTCGCTGGTCAGCGGTGCATCGAGTGCAAGATGGTAGGAGGCATGGTCGCCGACGACGTTGATGACGGGCGTACGTGCGCGACGCGCATTGTGCAGGTTGGCAAGGCTGTTGGCGAGGCCGGGGCCGGTGTGCAGCAGGGTCACGGCCGGGCGGCCGGCCATGCGCGCATAACCATCGGCGGCACCGGTGACGACGCCTTCGGAAAGGCCGAGAATGCAGCGCATCTCCGGCTTGCGGTCGAGTGCCGCGACGAAGTGCATTTCCGACGTGCCGGGATTGGCAAAACAGACGTCAACGTCGTTTGCGAGCAGCGTGTCGACGAGGATGTCCGCGCCGCTGGTGCGAATCCGTTGGCCGCCTTCTCCCATGCGCTTATCCCCCGATGACCCTCGGGGGCATGATAGCGGCTCGCTGCAGGCGTGCAAGGCGGGTTTCGGGGGGGCTTTGCCCCCGTCGGCGCCGGCCTCAGGTTCGCTGCAAGGCGAGGTGGGCGCCAAGCCCGATCAGCACCGTGCCGCCGGCGCGCTGCAACAGGCGCTGTGTCCGGGTGGAGCGGCGCATCTTGACGACGACCGCATCGGCGAGAAACACGCAGACGAGATCGGCGGAGGAGAACATCAGGTTGACGACGGTGCCGAGGAGCAGGAACTGAACCCAGACCGGGAAGGCGGCGGAGGCATCGGTGAACTGCGGCAGGAAGGCGACGAAGAAGATCGCCGTCTTCGGGTTCAGCACCTCGACGGTGATGCTTTGGAAGAAGGCGCGACGGGCCGACTTTGCCTCGACCGCGGGCAGGTGGCCGCTGCCATCGCCGCTTGCCTTGGCGCGTATCAGCGTGAAGCCCAGCCAGACGAGATAGGCCGCTCCCGCCAGCTTCACCGCAAGATAGAGCGTCGGCACCGCATGAAACAGGATCGAAAGACCGGCAGCCGCAGCAAAGACGTGCACATAGCCGCCGAGATGGATGCCGAGAGAGGCCATCAGCCCGGCGAAGCGGCCACGCGCCATGGTCTGCGCGGCCGCATAGAGCATCGCGGGGCCCGGGATATAGGCAAAGATCGCCGTGGTGACGAAGAAGGTCAGGAGAATGTCGAGCGACGGCATGTGGGTTATACCTCGTCTGCTGGGTGCGCGGCCTCTTTCGGGGAGTCGTTCTAAGGTTTTGCGCGGGAAAGTTGAAGGAAAATCGCAGCGCCTCACCGGACAGATCGAGAGGCGACGGGCGTCGCGGCGGGTCGTCCGTCGAGCGTCAGACCGGTATCTCCCTGGCGACGAGACGGTCCTCCGGCCGGGCGCTGGCCGCAAGCCCGGCGGCAACGCCCTCCCTGTCCTCGGCGCTGCGGTTCTGGCTGAACTTCCGCTTGCCGTCGAGACGCTCTATCGGCAGCCTGAGGCCGACGATGCCGCGAAGCTGCGCCTTGACGAAGGCGGCGGGCGCATCGCTCACCTGCCAGGGTTCGGCGCGGGCCATTTCGTGGCGATTGGTCAATCTCGTGACCACATCGAGAAGCCGGTCCTCGTCGGCGAAGAACTCGACTTCGCCATAGGCGTGTACGGCTGAGTAGTTCCAGGTCGGGACGACCTTTCCGTGCTCTTGCTTGGAGGCGTACCAGGAGGGCGTGACATAGGCGTCCGGGCCCATGAAGGTCGCCATGGCTGCACCGATCGCCGGCGTCGTTGCTTGTGGGTTGGCGCGGGCGAGGTGACCGTAGAGCGTGCCATAAGGGCCTTCGTTCCGATTGAGCAGCAGCGGCAGCGGGGTGGCAAGCAGACCGTCGGCCGTTGCGGTGACGAGGGTCGAAAGAGACGCGGCCTCGATGATCGCGTGCAGCACGCTCAGCGTCTCTTCCTTGAAGGCCGGGGGTGTGTACATGATCTCGCTCCTTGTGCTCCCCGTTTCATAGATGCAAACTGGACCGGAACGAATATCCAGTTCTTGCATAAATGAATGGGCCAGTTGGTGACGGAAAAGGATAGGGCCCGAGGCGGGACCACCCGGCGGATTTATGAGGCGTTGAAGGCGCAGATCCTTGCGGGCACCTACGGTCCTAAGGACCGGTTGCCGTCGACGCGGGCGCTGGCGGCCGAGCTCGGCGTGTCGCGCACCACCGTGACGGCGGCCTACGAACAGCTTCTATCGGAGGGGTTTCTGGAGAGCCGGCAGGGCGCGCCTTCCAGGGTGGCACTGTTGCATGAACAGCAGCCCGCCAGGCCGCTTGACGAAGGGACACCTTCAGGGGCGGTATCATTGCCGGCGACGCCCGTTCGCCTTTCGCGATTTGGAGCCACTCTTGCGGAGGGGCCGGTCTGGGCGCCGCCCCAATCCGATGCGCTGGTCGCCGATTTTCGCTATGGCGATCTGTCGGCGGCCGATTTCCCGGCAGAGGCCTGGCGGAGGGCGGTCAATGCGGCTCTGCGCCGTCGGCAGCCGCGCCTTGCCTATGATGACCCAGGCGGATCGGCGCATCTGCGCACGGCACTCCAGGCCTATCTCTGGCGGGCACGGGGGCTCCGGTGCGAGCCCCAGCAAATCGTCATCGTCAACGGCTCGCAGCAGGGGCTGGATCTTGCCGCCCGCGTGCTTGTCGATCCCGGCGACCGGGTCGCGGTGGAGGACCCCGGCTATGTCATGGCACGCCGGGTCTTTGCGGCGGCCGGCGCCGAGGTGGTTCCGATTGCCGTCGACGAGGAGGGGCTGCGGACCGAGGCGCTTGCAGGGCTCGACGCCGTCAGGCTCGCCTATGTCACGCCCTCGCATCAGTTTCCGCTCGGCAGCGTGCTCTCGGCCCGGCGCCGCCAGGAGCTTCTCTCCTGGTCGGGGCGAACGGGCGCCTATGTGATCGAGGACGATTACGACGGCGAATATCGCTACGACATCCGGCCGATCCCGCCGCTGCAGACGATGGCCCATGCGGAGAATGTTCTTTACCTCGGCACGATCTCCAAGAGCCTGTCGCCGATGCTCCGGCTCGGCTACCTCGTCGTGCCGCCGCCGCTCTACCCGGCCTTTGCTGCCGCCAAGCAGCTGGTCGACCGCCATTCGCCAAGTCTCGATCAGGAGGCGCTGGCAGAGATGATCGCCAGTGGTGCCTATGAGCGCCATATTCGCAGGAGCCGACGCAGCAATGGCCGCCGCCGTACGGCGTTGCTCGCAGCCCTCAAGGCCGAGCTCGGCGACCAGGTGACGATATCGGGCGCCGATGCCGGGTTGCATGTCGTCGTCTGGTTCGATCGGCTGGGAAAAGCAGAGGAAGGCCCGCTGATCGCGCGGGCGCGGGCGGCGGGCATCGGTCTCTATCCGGTCTCACCGCTCTATGCGGCTTGCGAAGCCGGCCATCGGCCAGACCGGGCAGGGATTGTCATGGGTTATGCCAGCCTCGACGTGACCGAGATCGGGAAGGGGGTTGCGGCGCTTGCCAGGGTGTTGCGCGGCTAGGCGGTCATCCGCGAGTGCCCGTTGTCTCATTTCCTATCCGATACGAGGAAAAACCTGCGGCAGTTCAATGTGCTTCAGCGACTATTGCGCGTCTTGCGCTGCTGTAGTGTGGCGCTGCCATCTCCGCTATAGTCCTGTCGGTGCCGCCACAGGCGCGAGGTAGCCACGCGCAAAAGGGGGCGGTGGTGACGGTCGCGCGGCCGGCGTGTCCGAGCCGGGATCGATTTTCGAGGGTTTGCCGAAGAGCGGCATAATCAGGAGGCGAGGCCGATGGCAGAACCGCGGGCACGGCCGTTGCAGCCGGGAGAGCCGGCTCCCGACTTCACGCTTGCGAGCGCCAATCGCGATGTGCCGGTTTCGCTTGCGAGCCTGAGCGGACGTCCGTTTCTGATCGGCCTGTTCCGCGGATTGCATTGCCCCTTCTGCCGCCGCCAGCTCCGGCAGTTTTCCGCTATCGAGCCAGCTCTTCGCGCCGTCGGCGTGGAGACGTTGGCGGTCGTCAACACGCCGGTGGAACGCGCGCGCCTCTATTTCCGCTATCAGCCGACACCGGTCACGCTGCTTTCGGATCCGGAATGCCGGACACATCGGGATTTCGGTGTGCCGCAGGGCGTATTCCTTTCGCCCGAAAGCGACGAGCCGCCGCAATGGCCCTATCGTGCGAGGCTGGCCGATTTCGAAGCGGCGCGCATCAACCCCACGGGCGAGTTGCCGCAAGCGGTGCAGCCGATGCAGGCCAATGATCTGCTCAATGCCATGGACGGCTTCGAGCCCACCGAGACCGACAGCCGCATCTACGCCGAGCACGGCACGCAACTTGTCGGCCACTTTCTGATCGATGCAGCCGGCATAGTGCAGTGGAGCGAGACCGAGGCGCGCTTCGGGCCGGAGGAGATCGGCATCTTCCCGACGACGCGCGAGATCATGCTCGCCGCCGGTAAGGTCGCCGGCTAGCGGCGCGAAGCGGTCATGGAGTGGTCCCCGCCTGCGCGGGAACGCAGCGATGTGTTCGGCGCGGCGTCCATGGCCGCACGTTACGGTTAGCTGCTTGCGCCCTGGCGGCGCCCGCTCATAGTGGGCAACCCTTCGGTGTGGCGGTGTGGCCTTCATGAGATCCCTTCGCATCCATCCCCAGCTTCACGACGTGTTCGGCAAGGAGCAGCCGCCGGCCTATCTGCTGGCGATCTTCCTGTTCGGCCTTGGCGTCGCCGCAGCCTTTGCCCTCTGGTCCTGGCCGCTTCTTGTCGCCTTGCCCTGGTGGCGGCCGGCGCTGGCGCTCGTCCTGGTGCTCGATATCGCCGCCGGCTGTGTGGCCAATTTCACCCCCTCGACCAACGACTTCTATGCGGCGCGACCGCGCAATCGCTGGATCTTCATCGCCATCCATTTTCATGTGGTCATCGTCGCGTTGCTCGTCGGCACCGGCTTCGGCGCTTCGGTGGCCGTCTGGGCCTATACGATCGCTGCGGCGGCGGTAGTCAATGCGCTGGCCGGTCGTGCCGTGCAGACCTTCGTCGGCGGGCTGCTGCTCGCGGTCGGCGTTGCCGGCCTGCCGTTGTTGCCCGGGCTGACGCCAGCGATGACGGCGGTTTCCGGCCTGTTCATGCTGAAGGTGCTCTTCAGCTTCGCCGTCGATCACTATCACCGCGCGTCTGCCTGACACGCCGCATCCTTGCCTTGCACGTCGGCCTTCAATAGCGTCTGATGTAGCAGGCTCAGGGAGAGATTCATGGCAGTTTCAGCGGCAGGCGAGGCATTGCGCATTCCGACATTCGACGACGTGCAACTGGCCAGGAGCCGTATCGCCGGCGTGGCGCATCGAACGCCGGTGCTGACTTCGCGCACGGCCGATGCCGCGACCGACGCGCGGCTCTTCTTCAAGGCGGAAAACTTCCAGCGCGCCGGCGCCTTCAAGTTCCGCGGTGCCTACAATGCGATCGCAGCCTTGCAGGACGGCGGCCAGAAGCGGGGCGTCGTTGCCTTCTCGTCCGGCAACCATGCGCAGGCGATCGCCTATGCCGCACGGCTGCAGGGTGTTGCCGCGACGATCGTGATGCCGAAGGATGCGCCCGAAATGAAGGTGGCTGCGACCCGCGGCTATGGCGCCGATGTCGTGTTCTACGATCGCTACACCGAAGACCGGTCGGCCATCAGCGCCAAGCTTGCGGCCGAGCGCGATGCCGTCCTCATTCCACCGTTCGACCATCCCGAGGTCATAGCGGGGCAGGGTACCGCCGTTCTGGAACTGATCGAGGAGGTCGGCGAGCTCGACCTGATCGTCACGCCGCTCGGCGGCGGCGGGCTGCTCGCCGGTTCCGCGCTCAGCGCTCAGGCGCGCTCGCCGGGTGCGGTCGTCATCGGCGTCGAGCCGGAGGCGGGCAATGACGGCCAGCAATCGCTCAGGAAGGGTGAGATCGTCCATATCCCGCTGCCGAAATCGATCGCCGACGGCGCGTTGACCAACCACATCGGCGAGCACAATTTTCCGATCCTCCGGCGCGGGGTCCGAGAGATCGTCACCGTGAGCGACGCCCAACTGGTCGAGACCATGCGCTTCTTTGCCGAGCGCATGAAGATCATCGTCGAGCCGACCGGGTGCCTGGCGGCGGCCGCGGTGCTGCAGGGCGTGCTGCCTTGCGCCGGGCAAAGAGTGGGCATCGTGATCAGCGGCGGCAATGTCGACCTCGCGGCGTTCGGCGCGCTGCTGCGCGAGGGCTAGAGCTTCCGGGCCGAGCGCCATGTAGATGCGGCCGGAGCGCAACCCGAGCGTTGCAATGGCGCGTCTTTCCGGTTGCCTTCAACGGCAAAAGTGGCACACTGTGCATCGCGCTTTGGCGCCGGGCTCTCCGGCACGGTCCAGGGCTACTGTAATATCTTGATTTTCTAAAGGAATTTTTGCTCTGGCCGTTTGCCGTCGGAGCGTGAACAATGGAAGAAAGCAGAGAGTTACAGCGGCCTGTCGGCGCCCTGCCGGACGCGGCGCTGTCAAGAAAATAGAGCGCTCCCATCGCGCCCGGACGGGCGCGGCGCTCGCACACAATTGGAGGGTATCGTGACGCTTGCAATCAATGACCTCGCACCGGACTTCGAGGTCGGAACGACCGACGGCACGATCCGGTTTCACGACTGGATCGGCGACTCCTGGGCCGTGCTTTTCTCGCATCCGAAGGACTTTACGCCGGTCTGCACCACCGAACTCGGCTACATGGCGCGCATCAAGCCGGAATTCGACCGGCGCGGCGTCAAGATCATCGGCCTCTCCGTCGATCCGCTCGACCGGCATGCCGGCTGGGCGGCCGATATCGAGGAAACTCAAGGGCACGCACCGAACTTCCCGATGATCGCCGACGTCGACTACACCGTCTCGAAGCTCTACGGCATGCTGCCGGCCCCGGTTTCCGGCGACCCGACACAGCGCACGCCCGCCGACAACCAGACGGTGCGCAACGTCTTCGTCGTCGGCCCGGACAAGAAGATCAAGCTGATCCTCATCTATCCGATGACGACCGGCCGCAACTTCGACGAAGTGCTGCGCGTCATCGACTCCCTTCAGCTGACGGCCAAGCACAAGGTGGCGACGCCGGTGAACTGGAAGCAGGGCGACGACGTGATCATTGCCGGCTCGGTCAGCGACGACGATGCCCGCAAGGTCTATCCGGACGGCTGGAAGGCACCGAAGCCCTATATCCGCATCGTGCCGCAGCCGAAGGGCTGAGGCGGGGCAACCGGCATGAGGTGAGGGCATCCTCTCTTTGAGGGATGCTCCCTCATCCTCGCGGTGAGGGGCGTCTCCTCACCGCGAGGATGAGGAGCCTTACCGTTAAGACGATGGGCGTCCACCGTCGCTTGCCGCGAGGCCGAAAGGAAGCTGCGTTATCCTCCGCAAAGGGAGCCGCCGATGATCTTCCGCCAATTGTTCGACAGCGTGTCGGGCACCTACACCTACCTGATCGCCAGCCGCCAGGGCGGCGAGGCGTTGATCATCGATCCGGTGCTGGAAAAGGTCGAGCGCTACCTTCAGCTTGTTCGAGAACTCGACCTTCGGTTGGTCAAGGCCGTCGATACGCATCTGCATGCCGACCACATTACGGGGCTCGGGGCGCTGCGCGACCAGACCCATTGCATCACCGTGATGGGCGAGCAGACGGCGGCCGACGTCGTTTCCATGCGGGTGGCGGAGGGCGACCGGGTGTCGATCGAGGGCCTGAGTCTCGACGTGCTCTATACGCCCGGCCACACCGACGATTCCTATTCCTTCCTGATGGGCGGCGACATGGGCCGGCGGGTCTTTACCGGCGACACGCTGCTGATCCGCGGCACGGGCCGCACCGATTTCCAGAACGGCGATCCGCGCCAGCAATATGACTCGATCTTCAACAAGCTCCTGAAGCTGCCGGACGAGACGCT
>NZ_JAEPRP010000163.1:0-4996 GCF_016652895.1 Ensifer sp. SSB1 | reverse complement strand
ACGCTCGTCTATCCGGCGCACGACTACAAGGGCGACACGGTCTCGACCATCGGCGAGGAGAAGCACTTCAACCCGCGCCTACGGGTGAAGTCCGTCGACGAATATGTCGACCTGATGAACAACCTCAACCTGCCGAACCCGAAGATGATGGATGTCGCGGTGCCGGCCAACGTCCATATCGGCCTGCACCAGGACGAGATTGCGCGCCGCGGCTGGGCGCTTTCGGCCAAGGAGGCGCTGACGCTTTGCGGCCGGGCGAAGATCGCGCTCGTCGATCTCAGGGAAAAGGCCGAGCGGGAAAAGCACGGGGTCATTCCGGGCTCGCTGCACGCGCCCTATCCGGATCTCGCAGAAAACATCGCCGCCGGTGGTGTACTGCACGAACTGGCGGCGGCGACGGGCAAGCGCATCGTCTTTTACTGTGCCTTCGGCGAGCGCTCCGCCATGGCGGTGGAAGCGGCCCAGGCCGCCGGCCTCACGACCGCCTGCCATATCGAGGGCGGCATTGCCGCCTGGAAGAAGGCGGATGGGCCCGTGGCCCGTTGACGGTCACACATTGATCTTCCGCGCCGGCGCGCCATGTCCTAACCAGGTCGAAGTGCGTCGAAACGAGCAAGGGCAGGTCTCGCCATGCACAAGTTCTCCGTCAGCGTCGTCAGGGAGTTCGAGGCCGATAGCGCCGAGGAGGCCGCACTCCTGATGTACCAGTACCTGACCCGCGAGCCGGCGCCGCTTTCCTACACCGTCAGCGACGAAACCAAGGATATCACCAGCCTGACGCTCGACCGGGAGAAGGCGGACGAATTCGCCAGCGTCGATCACACGGCGGACCCCGGCAACTGGTAGCGCCCGCTGGCCACGATAGCCGTGAGCAACGGCCACGAATCCGACATGATCGGTTGCAAGTCCTCAGGCATTCGCGTCACGACTGTGCCTGCGAAAGGCGCAGATGGCGCGATAGCGCTTCGGGAGGAAACCGGTCTTGTTCATTGCCCATCTGCCGGCAGGCTATCTGCTGAGCCGCCCCTTTGCGCATCGCAATCCCTCGCAGGCCCGCGCCATCTTCGGCACTGGGCTTGTCTGTTCTGTTCTGCCGGACTTCGACCTTGCCTATTTCTACCTGATCGACCAGCGCCGCGCGCCGCATCACGATTACTGGGTGCACACACCCGCCTTCTGGCTGGTGCTGGCGGCGGCGATCGCGTTTCTCCTCATTGCCACCGGGCGGCGCAATCAGCTCGTGCTCGTCGGCGTCGGGCTCAGCAGCGTGCTTCTGCATCTGGTGATGGATTCGATCGCGGCGGATATCCGTTGGTTCTTTCCCTTCGCCGATCTTCGGGTGAATCTGGTGCATGTCCAGGCGGTCTATCGGCCCTGGTATCTGAACTTCCTGCTGCACTGGACCTTCGCGCTCGAACTGTTGATCTGGCTGGTCGCCGGTCACTTCGCCCTGCGGGATTTCAGGGCGCGGCGCGCAATCGGGACCGGGGCTGCCTGAGGGCAAAAGCACTGCAATCTTAGGGGGTCGATCGCGCTCGAAAACAATCGCTTAAGGAATTTATCATACGAATAGCTACAATTCGCATGTATCCCTTTTCGATTTGTTAGCTATAGGTCCCGCCCTCCATGACTGGCCTGCCGTCTCTTTTTTCGTCCGATGCCAAAGCCATGCTCGATGCGATCAACCGGTCGCAGGCGATCATCGAATTCGATCTCACCGGCAATATCCTGACAGCCAACGAGAACTTCTGCCGTGCCATGGGCTATGAGCTCAGGGAGATCGTGGGCCGGCATCATCGCATCTTCGTACAGCGGGAAGAGGCGGCGTCGGCTGCCTATCGCGACTTCTGGACGCGGCTTGCGCGCGGCGAATATGACCGCCAGCAGTACAAGCGCATCGGCAAGGGTGGCCGCGAGATTTGGATCGAGGCCTCCTACAATCCGGTGTTCAAGGGCAAGACGCCCTACAAGGTGGTAAAGTTCGCGACCGACATCACCGCGACCAAGGCAAAGAGCACCGACGACCAGGGCAAGATCGACGCGCTGTCGCGGGCCCAGGCGATCATCGAGTTCACGCCCGCCGGCGAGATCATCGCCGCCAACGAGAATTTCCTGAAGACGATGGGGTACGAACTCCACGAGATCGTCGGCCGGCATCACTCCATGTTTTGCGAGCCGGACTACGCCCACACGCCCGATTATGCCGCCTTCTGGCGCGATCTTTCGGCCGGGCGCTTTGCCACCGACCAGTTCATGCGGATCGGTAAGGGCGGGCGAAAGGTCTTCATCCAGGCCTCCTATAATCCGATCCTCGACGATGCGGGGCGGGTACTGAAGGTGGTGAAGTTCGCGCTCGACGTTTCCGATCGCGTATTTGCGGTCAGGGAAATCGGCGCCGGGCTCGGCCGCCTTGCCGAGTGCAATATCCGCATGACGCTGGACGAGCCCTTTGTCGGCGAGCTCGAAGGCCTCCGGCGCGACTTCAACACTTCGATCGGCATGTTCCAGGAGACGCTCTCGGCGGTGCTGCGCCAGACCCGCGAGCTGAACGACAACAGCCATGAGATGAAGGATGCGGCCGAGCACCTGTCCGAGCGCACGCGCCAGCAGGCAAGCGCCCTGGAGCAGACCTCGGCGGCGCTGGAACAGGCGACCGTTTCCGTGCGCACCTCCACCGAAAATACGCAGCAGACGCGCACGCTCGTGCAGAATGCGCGCCAGTCCGCCCATGCTTCGTCCGGCGTGGTGCGTGATGCGGTGACCGCGATGCAGCGCATCAAGGCGGCGTCCGAAGAGATCAGCCAGATCATCGGCGTAATCGACGAGATCGCCTTCCAGACGAATCTTTTGGCGCTCAACGCCGGCGTCGAGGCGGCGCGCGCCGGTGATGCCGGCAAGGGCTTTGCCGTCGTGGCGCAGGAAGTGCGCGAGCTTGCCCAGCGCTCGGCCAAGGCCGCCAAGGAAATCAAGGATCTCATCCACAACTCGGTGACGGAAGTGGCCGAGGGCGTGCGCCTCGTCGGCGACACCGGCAACGCGCTCAAGGAAATCGGAGACTTCGTTGCCGCGATCGACACGCGGATCGAGGCGATCGCAACGGCTGCGACCGAGCAGACGACCGGCCTCGGGGAAATCAGCCTTGCCGTCAACGACATCGACGCCATGACGCAGCAAAACGCCGGCATGGTGGACCGCACCGCCGATGTCAGCGTCCGGCTGGCCGAGGGTGCGCAGCGGCTGACGGACCTCGTCAACCGCTTCCAGCTGAACCGCCGCGCCGAGCGGCGCGAGGCGGGAACGGAGGCAGCGATGGGCGGAATTGGCGACCGGCGCCGCGCAAGCGACGCACGCGCAGCCTGAGACCTTTGGTGCGGCGGGCAGGGCGAAGATGCCCTGTCGTTGCCGGGCAGGCGGGCCGAGGGGGCCGCCCGTCGCATCCCCTCTACGGCGAGCCGGCAAGAAAGAGCGGCCACGGCAACGCACTTCGGCAGGCAATCCCTTGCGAGCCAGCGGGCGTTTCCGCTTGAACGATCGGCGGGCCGGCCATGCAACGTGCGGTGTAGCTAATACGTTGACGAAGCCTGCCGTTCTATGCATCCTGCCGGCCAGAAATGAAGATGCCGGTTACGGCACGGGGAATGGCAGGGCCTGAGGGCCAAAGCATTGATAAGCTTCGCATTCACGCGCGGCGCCGGGCGTCCCATGAGACGCGAGAGGCGGCCGAAGCACTTTGAATGACTGCATGTTTGTCCTTCGGTCGGCTGCGATCCAGGGAAACGCGCAGAGCACCGGCACGCTCCAGCGTTGCCCGGAACACGACATACGCATTCACGACGTCATTCGCATCGATTGCTCGAGGCCGGAGGGGACTGTGAAGGGAAAGTCGAGGTTTCTGCCAGCGGCGCTGGCTGCCATATTCGCCGCATCCGTGGCCCTTCCGGTCATGGCCGCCGACCTGGTGATCGCCATGCCGAACTGGCCGTCCGGCCAGGCAACGGCCAATATCCTGAAGGTGGGCATCGCCAAGAAATTCGGGCTCGACGCCGAGGTCAAGGAGCTCGGCACGCTCAATGCCTTCGTCGGCTTCGAGACGGGAACGGTCGATATCCAGCCGGAAGTCTGGCGGCCGAATTTCGAGGATGTCGTGCGCAAATACGTGACCGACAAGGGTGTCGGCCAACTGACCGAGCGTAGCGTACCGGCTTGGCAGGGGCTCTGCGCCACGCCGGAAGCGGCCAAGACGATCAAGTCGGCGGCTGATCTCAGCAATCCTGACAAGACCAAGATCCTCGACACCGACGGGGACGGCAAGGGCGAGATGTGGATCGGCGCTGCCACCTGGCTTTCGACCGGGATCGAGCGGGCGCGGGCGGCCGGCTACGGCTACGACAGGACGCTGACGCTGTTCGAGGCGGAAGAGGAGGTGGCGATGGCGGCCGTCGATGCCGCGGTCGCGACCGACCGGCCGATGGTCTTTTACTGCTACGCGCCGCATCACGTGTTCGAGTTGCACCAGATCGCGCGGCTCGAAGAACCTCCGCACGATGCCGCCAAGTGGAAGATCCTGCCGCCGAGCGACCCGCTCTGGGTCTCGAAGTCCAGCGCCTCGACGGCCTGGGAGGCGGCGCATTTCCAGATCGCCTATGCCACCGCCTTCGGCAAGAAACACCCTGACGTGGCGAAGTTCCTGGAGAAGGTGGATTTCTCGCCGGAGGAAGTGACGAAGATGAGCTACGCGCTGGAGGTCGAGCGGCAGGCGCCGGCCGACTATGCCAGGAAATGGGCCGAGGACAATGCGGCGCGCATCGACGGGTGGGCCAAGCCATGACCGGACATTCTGAAGACAACGGCTTTGATCACGTCGGCCAGCCCGTTTGGACCCGGCGCAAGCTCGGCGTCGCGGTGCTTGCCGCTGCCCTTGCCCTCGGCCCGCTCGCTGCTTGGGCGCAGACGCAGATCTACGACGCCCGCACCAAGAAGTGGGTGAACTACGACA
>NZ_JAEPRP010000162.1:0-17332 GCF_016652895.1 Ensifer sp. SSB1 | reverse complement strand
AAGGCGGAGGAAGGATACGTCGATTCCGTCTCGGAGTTTCGGGGGCTCTATTCCATGCTGAAGGAGAAGCACATTCCCTTCGACGTACTTGCCGCCGAGTTGATCGCAACGATAGCCGCTGACGGAAGTCTGGCGCGGTATTCAACGATAATCCTTCCCGATCTCGGTGAAGTGGGCATGGCGGCTGAGTGCCTGGATGATTATGTCGTAACGGGCGGCAGTCTCGTGCTCACGGGAAGCAGCGCTGTGACTTCGGAAGGAGGAATCGAACTTTCGTCGGCTCCGGCCGCGATGAGGGCATCCAGCCCCAAGTCCGGAATTGAACTTTGGGCAACCTACATCTCCGACAGCGCACAGCCGAACGCCAGCGCGTTCCAATACAGTGGGGCGATCGTTCCCGTCTTCGGCAAACACGCAAGCTTTGTCTGGAAGCCGTCGAGCAGGAAGTCCGGTCACCTCCTCCCTCAAGCGCCTTACGGGCCACCTGAAAAATGCTACGGCCATATCAGCAGTGGCGAACCGGGAGCTGTTCGTATGTCGAGTGGCGAAGGAGTAGTTGTCCAGATCCCCTGGACAGTGGGGCGCACGTATCACGAGTTTGGCACGACCGCGATAAGAGACTACTTCCTCTCGACAATCGACGACCTGGTCAAGGTCCGCGTTTCCGCCAATCTGCCCGAGCAAGTCGAGGTAATCGTTGGGCAGGTCGACGGCGGTGAGGTCATCCACGTCATAAATCAGACCGGGGCACGACGCAGAACTTTCGGGCCGCATGTTCGGATTGCCGAAGGAAGTCTCCGGGTCCGCGACGGATCGGGATCGCCGAAGCTTTTGGTTTCACAGCGGTCGCCGGAGACGAAACGGGAAGGTGACGATCTGATTATCGAACTGCCGCCTGTGGAGCTGTTCGAGGTCATCTTTGTCCCTACGTCGCCATAACAACAGCGCGCGCCCAAGCGGAGGTCGCAACCCCTAACGAGCAGACGTGTTCTATCGGGCCGTTCGCAAGCGTCGTTCCGAACGGCCTTCGACGCCCACTAAGTCGCGGGTGTCACTGTGCTCGAACCAAGCTTTGGTGCCAGACGGACATAGACCAGTTCGCTGACAAGCTCGACGAGCGTCTGCGTTAGGATCACTGCGGGAAGCACGGGGACGGCGAAGGCCAGCGGCAAAACGACCAGAGAGTTGCGGGTGGCGGCGCTGAAGGCGCCCGAGCGTGCCGCCGGCACGCCGAGCCGGAACAGCCTGGCGTTGGCCCAGCCCGCAAGCGGTGCGATGAAGGCGAAGGCCACGTAGATCGGCAAGGCCGTCGTCAAGGGCCGGGCCGAGCTGCGGCACCACCGCTGCGACGACGACAAAGAGCACGACGGCGGTCGCAGGAACAGGCAGCAGCCCCAGTGACGCAGTGGTCCGTGCTCCGACCAGGCTCCTGCCAGCCCAGAGCTGAAAAACACGGCAAGTGCCAGGGGAACCGCGATGAGCCAGACGAACGCATCCACGAACGGTCCGATCTGAACGAGTGCGGCCGCACCGGATCCGAGGAATAAGACCCGATAGCCCGGCAGCAGCAACATCTGGTCGATCAGGAGTGCGGGCGTCGCCGCAAGCAGGAATCGAGCGTCAGCACGACCGAGGTGCGAGAACGTGACGACATAGTCGATGCAGGGTGCGAGCAACACCAGCAATACGCCGAGGCGCAGCATGGGACCGGCAGGCAGGAACTGGACGAGCGCCGCCACGATGGCGGGGAAGGAAGTTGGTAATGAGCAGGACCGCGTGAAACCTGAACCGGGAGAATGCATGCCGTAAATCGGCGAGCGGAAGCTGAAGCAAGGTCACGAAGAGCATCAGAGCCAGGGCAGGATTGATACAGATCGCCAACGCCGTTGTGCCGGGGATGACGAGCGCGGCGACCGTCGCCAGGACCACGGCGCAGACGTAGACGCCGACTTGGCGTTCCTCGAGTGTTTCGCGGAGGCCGGTCAAACGGAGTGCTTTCCACTGTCAGATGCATCGCGGCAATGTTTCATGCAGTCAGAGCGATAACAACACCGGTCAGATTTTCGGGGTCGGCCGTCGGAGCCACTTCGCCATTGCGCTTTCAATGGCCGCCCTGTCCGTTCGGCTCCGGAGAGGGTCATTCGTCGAGTTGATAATCCCGAGGTTCTTCTTAAATAGACGCGTGATTCAGTTCCCGATGTCTACCTGGCGGCGGCGAGTGAACGAGTCAATTCTTTTGGGGCCGCGGAACCGCGGCCCTGCCCAAGTTATACCTTTGATCAATCAATTGACCTGGTTAGGCGATGTTCAGTGCTGCTCTGCAGCCATCGGCGACGAAGCCAACAACGACTTCGTATACTCATGTCGTGGGTTCTCGAATACCGATGCAGTGGGCCCTGCCTCGACGAACGCTCCCTTGTTCATCACGGCGACCTTGTTTGCGACGAGGCGCACGAGAGGCAGGTCATGCGAGATGAATATGTATGCCAGGCCACGCCGCTCCTGAAGCGACATCAAGACCTTGATCACCTGAGCCTGAACCGATACGTCCAACGCGGACACCGGCTCGTCCAAGATCAAGATCTTGGGCTCAAGTGCGAGCGCTCGAGCGATCGCGACACGCTGTCTTTGTCCCCCCGACAGTTGGTTGGGATAATAGGAGGAAAAGTGCTGTGGAAGATTGACTTCCGCCAGCAGCGCATCGATCCGCGCCTTGCGCGCAGATTTCTCGACCACTCCGGCATGGATCTGCCAGGGCTCCGAAATGATCTCTGCCACCGTCCTTCTGGGGTGAAGGGACGCATAGGGGTCCTGAAACACCATTTGAAGGTACCGACGCTGCCGCTGCATGTCGGCATGCGAGAAGCGCAGGATGTCGTCGCCTCGGTAGAGAACGGCACCACTATCGGCGTCCACCAGCCGCAGGAGTGTGCGAGCGAGCGTGGACTTGCCTGAGCCGGATTCTCCTACGACAGCCAAACATTCCCCTTCCTCGAGGGTGAAGCTGATATCGTTCACCGCGACGATTGCGCCTGGCGTCTTTCCGCGACCACCGAAGGTCTTGCGGAGATTTCGCACCTCGAGCAACGGCGGTTCAGTGGGGGTGTGCGTTTTGTCGTTCATAAGGCATTCCCTATTGGCTGATCACGACCTGCGGGGCGGACGCGCTACCTCCGCCTCCCGATGACGAGTCCGTCACAAAGGCCTCTGGAATGGGTTCCAAGTCGCGCCAAGATTTGACCCGACCGGGATGTGCCATAAGCAATGCGCGGGTGTAGGGATGGCGCGGCCGTTGGAAGATTTCCTCGGTAAGCCCCTCTTCCACGATTTGACCGGCATACATGACGATGATCCGCTTCGAGATCATCCGGGCGACGGCAAGGTCGTGCGTCACGAAGATAAGACCCATGCCGGTCTCGGCCTGCAAGCTCTTGATCAAGCGCAAGATGCCTGCCTGAACCGTTACATCGAGGGCGGTAGTCGGTTCGTCGGCGATGAGGATCTTCGGCTTCATCCCAATCGCCATTGCTATACAGATGCGCTGCCGCATGCCTCCCGAAAACTGATGGGGGTAGTTGTCGAAACGGTCCTTCGCGTTGTGGATACCAACTTGTTCCATAATGCGGATTGCTTCCGCCCGTGCAGCTTTGGTGGACATCCTCATGCGTACGGCGAAGATCTCGCTGAGCTGTGAGCCGATGGTGTATACGGGGTTCAGTCCGTCGAGGGCGTCCTGGAAGACCATCCCGATCCCGAGCCCACGGATGTCTTGCATGGCCTTTTCCGACCGGCCCACGATCTCGGTGCCGTTGAACATAATGCTGCCACGAACAATGCCCGGCGCGTCGACGAGCCCTAGCAGAGACCGCCCCATCACCGTCTTGCCGGAGCCGCTCGCTCCAACCACGGCAATGGCATCGCCCATCTCCATCGAGAACGAAACGCCGCGCACGGCGTCGACCGTCCCAAAGCCGCTCTCGAAGGTGATCCTTAGATCGGATACTTGAAGCAAGCTCATTGGGCTGCTCCTTTCTTCTTCTTAGCTCGGAAGAACAGCGTGCTCTGGGCCGGGTCTTCCACCGCACGGAGCCAGTTCGACAGGATGTTGGCCGACAGGGCGGTCAGAACGATGACCGCACCGGGGAAGACCGCGACGAACCAGGCCGATTTCAGATAGGCGCGTCCGTCCGAGACCATCATTCCCCAGTCCACGTCGGGGCGCTGCAGGCCGATCCCCAGGAACGTGAGACTTGCCGCAGCCAGGATGACGGCCGCCACCTCCAGCATCGCCAGCGTTCTGATTGTCGGAAACACAAGAGGTGCTATCTCCCGTGTCATGATCCGCCAGTTCGACGCGCCTAGCGATCTTGCGACTTCGACGAACATCCGCTCTCGAATTTCCATCGTCTGTGCACGGGTAGTCCGCAAGTAGACGGGAATGCGGGTGATCCCGAGCACAATGATTAGGTTGAAAATGCTCGGCTGAAGTACAAACAGCACGACCAGCGCCATCAGGAGCGAGGGAATGGTGTGCAGAATGTCCGCGATGCGGAGCAGGATGTTGTCGATCCAGCCCCCAAAGTAGCCCGACACCAGGCCGATTGCGTAGCCAAGGGCGGCCGATATTCCGACGGCGAATACCGCGATGAGAACCGATGTGCGCGCCCCGACGATCAATTGAAGCATGATCGGGCGTCCCAGGCTGTCTGCTCCGAGGAAAAAGGCAAAGCCCTTGTCCATCTGGAACGGTGCGAAGAATCGCAGCGCGATGGTCTGGTTGTTCGCCTGCTCGATGACGAGGGGCGCGACGACGAAGGCCATCACGATCACGAACAACAGCCAGCATGCGGAGGCGACAGCCAAGGGCGAAGCGACGAACATCTGCCAACGAGGGGAGGCGCGCCAGCGCGTCAGGCGATTTCCGGCTGTTGAGAGAAAAGCGGTTTGCAACGGAGTTACTCCCTCACGTCAGTCTGATGCGGGGATCGACGATCATGCAGATGATGTCGATCAAGAGATTGAGAATGATGACAGAGAGTCCGATGACCACAACGCTTGCTTCTAAAACCGGAAAGTCTCGGTTCAAGATTGCGCCCACGATCGACCGTCCGATGCCCGGAAACGCGAAGACCACGCTCACGATCACCGCGCCATTCACCATCCCTGCCGCGATATCGCCGGCAACGGAGATGATCGGAAGGGCAGCGTTGCGAAGCGCATGACGGTAGATGATCCGCCGTCCAGAGATGCCACGCGCTCTGGCGTTGCGAATGTAGCCGGACGAGAGGACGTCGATCATCGCGCCACGAACAACCTGCGTCAGCACGCCGATAGGGCCGATGCTCACGGTCGCGACTGGGAGGATCCAGGACAGCCAACTATTGCTACCTGATGTGGGCAAGACCCGTAGTTGCACTGCAAAAAGCAGGATCCCGACGAGAGCGAACCAGAAGTGGGGCATGCTGCTTGTCATGAGCGACAAGATGGTGATGACCCGGTCGGGGGTGCGAAAACGATAGACTGCAGCAAGCGACCCTAGCGCCAGAGCTGCCGCGATCGCGATAGCCATGGCGATCGCAGCCAGTAGCAGCGTCATAGGCATCTCGCTCAAAGCCGCCTCCATCGCAGGGCGCTGTTGCCAGATCGACATTCCGAAGTCGCCGTGCGCGAGCCTGCTGACAAAGATCCCGAACTGCTGGATGACGGGCTTGTCGAGCCCATAGGCTCGATTGAACGCCTCGATCACTTCCGGCTCGGCGCCTTCCGGAAAGAACAGGTCGATGGGCGACCCGGTCAGTCTGGAAAGGAAGAACACGACAACAACAACGCCGAGAAGGGTCACGAGACCCGAAACTAACCGGCGGCCTAAAAAAGTTAACATTGCTAATTCCTCCGATGCAGGAGCCGCCTGGAGAACGCGGCTCCTGCATGTGGACCACGTTCCAATCAATCGTCGAGGGTGATATCCGCGATGCGAATCTCGAGCCCCGACAGCGGGTTTGGCTGGTAGTGGACACCCTCAGCCAGCATGATCAGCCTGATCTGCTCGGCGACGCCGATCATGCCCGCCTCCTTGAGGAGAAGGCTCGACGCCTGCTGGTAGAGTTCCGCGCGCTTGTCACCGGAGGCGACTTCAGCGTCGGCTACAAGCTTATCGAGCTCAGGATTGCAGATGGCCGAATTGATGCCCTTGCATGTGATGTACTTCGGGTAGCTGAAGCTCGCGTCGCCCGACGTGTTATCATGCGAGATCATCTGCAGCGTGGCGGACTCTTCCGGCGGGAACGGCTGCCGCAGGAATTCGCGCCAAGCCGTGTTCTCCATGCTCATGATGTTGGGATTGAGGCCCACTTCGCGCAGGTTCTGGGCGATCGCCTGGACGAGTTCGCCTCCGTCAGGAAGAATGTCCGGGCGGGTGATGATGTCGAACGAGGTCTCGACCGCATGGCCATCCGCCTTTGCCGCGGCGATCAGTTCTTTCGCCT
Organism: Ensifer sp. SSB1; assembly: GCF_016652895.1. Taxonomy (NCBI): domain Bacteria; kingdom Pseudomonadati; phylum Pseudomonadota; class Alphaproteobacteria; order Hyphomicrobiales; family Rhizobiaceae; genus Ensifer; species Ensifer sp. SSB1. The sequence continues at coordinate 10,847 of NZ_JAEPRP010000162.1, read as the reverse complement.
TCGCCGGATCGAACTTGAAGGCCTGTTTGTCGTCATAGCCCGAGAGATATCCGTTCACCTGCGGTCCGAGCATCTGGTAGTACGGGGCGCCGGTCACGCCCAGGATGGCCGGCACAAGCGTGTCGCGATCTACGGCGTAGGAAAGCGCCTGGCGAACGCGTGGATCGACGAACGGCTCCTTCATGGTGCTGGGGCGCATGATGAAGATACGGTTGTCCTTGAACGTCACCGTCCGGCCGTCGTCGGTGGCATCCTGCGCTTGGATGCTCAAGGCAATCTGAGCCTCACCCGTCTCTACCATGCTTGCGCGAACCGACGGCTCCTTTCGGTAGATATAGGTGACGTCCTTGATCTGCGGAGCTTTGCCCCAGTAACCATCGAAGCGGCTCAGCTTGACCGACTCGCCCTGCTTCCTGCTGACGAACTGGTACGGGCCGGTGCCGACAGGGTTGAGGACCTTGTCGGGCTTGGTTTGGCTGGCCAGATCACCAATGTCGACATAGGAAAGTCGAAGCGGCAGGATCGGATCGACGACCGTCGTCGTAACTCTCAGCGTCTCGTCATCGACGACTTCAGCTTTCACCGGGTCCGGAATTTGCCCGCTGTTGAGGCATGCGAGGCCGGGGTAGTTCGGTCCGCCCTGAGTTCGCATGATATTTGCCGCAGCTGCGGCGGCGTTGAAGTCGGTGCCATCATGGAACTTGACACCTTTCTTCAGCTTGAACTCCCATACGACGTCGCTGGTCTGCTTCCAGGACTCCGCGAGAAGCGGCTCCACCTTGCCGTCGACCGGACTGACATGCGTCAGGGATTCGAACAGGTTTCCACGTGCGATGTTCCCGTTCTGCGCGGGTTGGGTGTCGCAAGGGTCGAGCGAATCCAGCTCGACGGCTAGAACAACGGTGATCGGCTTGTCCGATGCCTGCGCAAAGGCCGGCATCGCAGTCAGCATGGTGGCAGCGCTCGCCGCGGCGATGGCGCTCAGTACGAGATTGCTTTTCATTTCATCCTCCCTGATGTTGAACCCACTGGCTGCGGTGGTCGGTTCCTCCCGCAAGCCAAAACTTTGATGCCGCCCTCACGACTTGGGCGTGAACATATCTTTCGCGCTCAGCGCGTTGAGCATGGGCTCGCCTGAAAGGTAGCGGCCGATGTTGTCCAGTATCATGTTGATCGACCGGCGACGCTTGTCGGGCAATCCAGGCGTCATGTGCGGCGTTATGAGTACGTTCGGCTGATCCCACAACGCCGAGTCCGCCGGCAGCGGCTCTTTACTGAAGACGTCGAGGCCAGCGCCCGCGATCTCGCCGGACTTCAGGGCCTCTAGTAAGGCTGCTTCATCGATCACCAGGCCGCGCGCCATATTGATGATAAGCGCCGTGCGCTTCATCCTCGCGAACTGCTGCGTCGAAAACATATGATAGGTGACGTCGGTGAGCTGCGTCGCCAACATGATGACGTCGGCTTCTTCGACCAACTGGTCGATGCTGTCTCCCCGCTCGGAGCAAAGCATAAGGTCGACGTTGGAAGGTGAAGAGACCACGCTACGATTGTAGGCAATCACCTTCATCTGGAACGCCTTCCCGAGAGCCGCCATCTCCACGCCCGTCTGACCGTAGCCGACAATCCCGAGCGTCTTGCCGGCAAGTCCCAGCTTTTCGCCATAGCCCGGAATTCCCCGCCAGACATGAGCGGTTTGCATCTCGATAAGTTGCTTGGCGTCATAGGTGAGCGCCAGAGCAAAGTAGAAAGCGTGCTGCGCGAGTGCCGCGGCTGATCTTCCTGCGGCGCCGGTGACGATCAGACCCTTCTCGAAGACCTCCGGCCGCGCTGACTTCGTTAGCCCCGAATGGTCGCAGTGCACCCACTTGAGGTTCGGAGCGTTGACGTACCGGTCGTCGAGATCGCCGGCGATAATCGCAACATCGACGGCCTCTAGGGCGGCTGCAATTCCCTTCTCATCCGTCGACGAGCAATGAATGAAGTCCGCCGGCGCAACCGCCGCCCGCAACTCGTCGAGCTCCTCCGGCGTGTAAGGGAGAGTGACGAGCGCTGCCTTGATCGGGCGATCATGGGACATTCTCGGCACGGCTGATGGCTGCTGCATTGCGTTAAATTCCTCCGATTCAATTTCCTGCGAAGGCGCCGCTCGTATCGCCGGCGCTCCGTCATGGTCCTGCGACCATTCTCACACTGCGATCTTATAGAACAGACAGGAAAAGGCAAGTATTAACAACTTTTATCGACCGGATTTGAGCAAACATTTCCGAATCCCCGGATTTCAGCGGGTTTTCGCCTTCAAGAGCCCCCGAGACAAAACAAATTTTGCCCTATCTGAGGGAGCCACGACGGTATCTCGGGAAGAAATTAGACGAGAGTAGAGAATTCTGCGGTGCGCTCAGGGTCGGAAGACGCCGCCAATTGCGCGCTATCTGGCGAGGATGTTCTCGCTGAACCTTGCGACAGGTGCGCCCGGCACGTCCACGGGAAATGCTATGACGGTTCCCGCAACCTCGGTGCCTGTGCGGGCCGAAGTCAAGGAAGTGACGAACATCGTCTTCATATCGGCCCCCCCGAAACAGGGCATGGTGGGCGCTGGCACGGGAAGCATTACCTTGCGATCAATGCGACCATCGGGAGCGATGCGGTTAAGGCATCCGGCGGTAACCCCGGCTGACCAATAGAATCCCTCCGCATCGCAAGCCGCGCCGTCTGGTCTGCCGTCGTCTTCGGTCAGTTCCACGACAATGCGCCGGTTTGAAAGCGCACCTGTCTTCAAGTCGTAATCGAAGCTTTGAACGTAGGAACTGCGGCTGTCCGAGTGATACAGCGTCGTGCCATCCGGGCTCCAGGCCAGGCCGTTCGAGACGATCAAGTCTCCAAACATCCGCGTCGCCTCCCCGTCAGGATCGACACGAAACAAAGAGGCGACACGCTCCTTCTCGGGTCGTGTGTCCATGCTTCCGACAAAGAAACGACCGTCGGGAGAAACCTTGGCGTCGTTCAGCCGGTTCATCGGCCGATCCGCTTCTGGATGACAAATGAGCTCAAATCGCTCGGCACGAGGGTCGAAGTAATGCACCCCCCCGCGCAGTGCGACGATCAATCGCCCATCCCGACATAGGCCGAATCCGCCGATCGTGCTCGGCATGACCCACCGATCGAGCTTCCTGCTGTTGAGGCTCAAGCGAAATAGCGCCGGGCCCCTAATGTCGATGAAGTACAACGCCTGCTCCCCGGCACTCCACAGCGGCCCCTCACCCGCTCCGATGGGCTGGTCTAAGAGATATTCAACTGTTGGATAGTCGATACGCACGGCTGGTCCCATCTTGGTACGATCTCGCTGGTCGCCTGAGCAGCAACGATAACTAGAAACCCCTGATTTGCTGCTTTCGCGAGCGGACAGGGTAGACCGGGTTGTCCCAGCCTACCCTTGAGGGCGCGCGATGTGCACGTTCTGCTAGTGACCGCGCTATTCTTGCGGCTGGCTCAAACGCAGGCGTGCTCGACGGCGGAGCCGTGGTTGGAAGTAGACGCATTCAGTGAGGGTGCCAGGCTCATAAGCACGCCCGTCGTCCGGCGGCATGTCGCCGATGTTTCGCCGGCTCGGATACTTTTCGATTTCTTCTTCGATGATCTCGACGCCCAATCCGGGCGCATTGGGAACCGGTAAATGACCGTCCGTGGCCTTGAGCACCGGCTTTACGACCTCGTAGCGCCCCGGCCAGTCAATCTCCACGCGCTCGAGCATAAGAGCGTTCGGAATCGTGGCCATGACATGCAGTGCGGCGAATTCCGCAACTGGCCCAAGCGAGCCGGAATGCGGCGCCACGGTGATGTAGTGCGACTCCGCCATTGCCGCCATCTTGCGCATCTGCGTGATGCCACCGGCACGACCGGTGTCGGGTTGAATGACGTCCACCAGATCACGATCGATGTAGGGACGGATGCCCCAAATATTGCTGACGCGTTCGCCCGCGGCGAGCGGGATGTCGACGGCGTCGCGAACCCTTTGCAGGGCATCGAGGTTTTCAGGTGCGACCGGATCTTCGAGGAAGAGGAGGTCGAGAGCCTCAAGCTCGCGCCCCAAGATGATGGCGTCCTGCGCCGTCATCCAGGATGGGCCGTGCGCATCGACCATGACATCCACCTCGGCGCCAACGGCCTCGCGCACTGCAGCAACCTTGCCGATGTCAACGGCCCCGGTGAATCCGACCTTGACGGCCCGATATCCTCGTTCGAGCAACTCGCGGGCCCGCTCCGGGGTTTTTGCGTGTCCATAAACGGGAATCCTGTTGCGGAACTGGCCGCCAAGCAGGTTCCAGATCGGCTGTCCCAACGCTTTGCCCTTGATATCCCAGAGCGCCATTTCGATGCCGGTCAATGCGCCGCCACCGATCGTACCAAGCATGCCGTGTCCCATCGATGCAACGAACATCCGGTGCCAGAGGCGATCGATGTCGCGAGGATCCTCGCCGATCAAAATCGTCCTATAGTCCTGAACTGCCGTCTGGGCCACCCTCGGCCATCCGGAGCATTCACCAACACCGGTGACGCCTTCGTCGGTCTCGATTTTCACGAACAGCCAGTTGCGCGAGCCACGGAAGTCCGCCTCACCGGCGACGCCAGTCGGCGAAGAGCCGGGCAGCCCCGGCCGCGCACCGACCTGCATGAGATAAGTCTTGATGTCTGTAATCTTCATTCTAATTCACCCTAGCTTTTATGCGTCTTCACGGTAGCGGACACGTTCTGCCATGCCGCGCTTCTTGGGGTCGGCGACCGGAACTGCGGACAGGAGCGATCGCGTATACGGATGTTGCGGATTGCTGCAGACGACTTCCGTCTCGCCCGTCTCAACTATGCGCCCACGGTACATGACCGCCACGCGATCGCAGAAGTAGCGGATGACTGCGATATCATGGCTGATGAAGATGAAGCTCAACTCGAGCCGTTCCTGCAGGTCGAGGAGGAGGTTCAGAATTTGCGTGCGTAGGCTGACGTCGAGCGCGGAGGTCGCTTCATCCGCAATTATGATACGCGGATTTGGCGCAATGGCGCGAGCGATCGAGATTCTCTGACGCTGACCTCCCGAAAACGCGTGCGGATAACGCTCGATTGCCGATGCCGGCAAACCAACGAGATCCAACAGTTCCGCCACCCGTTCCCTGAGGGCTTGGCCTGACAGCAACCCGTTGTTGACTAGCGGTTCGGCGATGATCTGGCCGACGGTCATGCGGGGATTGAGCGAGGCAAACGGATCCTGGAACACCATGCGCACGTCGCGCCAGGGCTGTTTCAAGGCCTGACCCTCAAGTGGAGCGAGATCGATCTGCCCCCCTGCCCGGTCTGTGTAGAGGATCTTGCCGGAGGTTACATTGTGCACGCGCTGCAGGCATCGGCCCAATGTCGTCTTTCCGGACCCGCTTTCGCCGACGATACCCAGGTTCTCGCCTGCCCTGAGTTCCAGATCGGCATTGTCGACTGCGACCAGGCTGCTGCGTTGAAGTCCCAGGAAGCCCTTCGAAAAGTTGTACTCCTTTCGGACCCCTTTCGAAACGAGGCACGGCGCGCCAAGAGGCCGTTCCTTGCGCATCGAAAGGCGCCGTTCCGAGGGACGGTCGAGTTCGCGAACGGCCTCCAAGAGTCGTTGGGTATATGGATGTTCCGGCTTCTCGAAGATCTGATGAACATCTCCACGTTCAACAACCTTTCCGAAGCGCATGACCGCGATTTCGTCCGCAATCTCCGCAACCACGCCCATGTCATGTGTGATGAACAACACGGCCATATCACTAGACGCCTGCAGCGACTGAATGAGAGCCAGGATCTCCGCTTGTATCGTGACGTCCAGTGCTGTCGTCGGTTCGTCAGCGATGAGGACCGAAGGGTTGCAGGCAAGCGCCATGGCTATCATCGCGCGCTGCCGCATTCCGCCGGAAAACTCGAAGGTGTATCTATCGATCGCCGACCCCGGATCGGGAATCTCCACCTTGCGCAACAACTCAACAGCCCGCTCGCGCGCTTCCTTTTTGGAAACGTGTTCGTGTAAGCGAATTGCCTCCCCGACCTGATCGCCAATCTTGTGTACCGGCGACAGGGAGCTCATTGGTTCCTGAAAAATCATCGCGATGTCACGACCGCGGATTGCGCGGATGGCGGCCGACTTCGGTTTGAGCGAAAGAACGTCCACGCAGTTCGGCTCGGCGCTACGATCAGAGCTACGCTGGAGGATCACCTGGCCTCCAACAACCTTGCCCGGAGGATCGACAATCTGCAGGATCGAACGAGCCATAACGCTCTTTCCCGAGCCGCTTTCCCCCACGACGCAGAGCGTCTTTCCTGCCCGCAGCTCGATCGATACATCATCTACAGCGCGATATGGACCAAGTCGGGTCTTGAACTCGGTGGTTAGGTTTTTCACTTCCAGAATTGTTCTATTATCCAAAGTAACCACGGCTCATTCCTTTTCAGCGGCTGTCTTGAGCGTAAGGGTCGGCAGCATCGCGTAGCCCGTCACCAAGGAAGTTCAGTGAAAGCACGGCGAGGCAAACGGCGGCGCCGGGAGCGAACAGCCAAGGCGCTTGGGCAATGGACCTGATGTTTTGTGCCTCCTTGAGCAGGACGCCCCACGAGATCGTGGGCGGCATCAAGCCCAGACCGAGGAATGACAATGAAGTCTCGGCAATGATCATCACCGGAATGGCCAACGTGACGGAGGCGATGATGTGGCTCATCATCGAGGGCATCATATGCCGGAAGATAATTCGCGTCGTACTTCCACCGTCGAGGCGGGCCGAGATCACAAAATCCTCGTTCCTGAGGGCGAGGAAACGTCCTCGCACCACACGCGCGAGTTCGGTCCATGCCACGAGAGAAAGGATGACAGTAATCGCAAAATAGCGCTGAGGCGGCGACCAGGACTGGGGTAGAGCGGCACTCAGCCCCAGCCAGAGCGGTATCGTAGGCAGGGAGAGGATCAGTTCGACAACCCTTTGGACAACCATATCGATCACTCCGCCGTAGTAACCGGAAAGCCCCCCGAGGATGAGGCCGAGCATAAGGCTCATTCCAACACCGATCAGGCCGATCGACATAGAGACGCGCGTCCCATGTATGATCCTGCTCAGCATGTCCCTGCCGAGGCGGTCCGCTCCAAGCAGATAGAAATGTTCCTCCTGGTTAACTGGAGCGAGGAGATGCCGCTCCATCGGTATCAGCCCCCAAAGCGCGTAGGGATCGCCCTTGCCAAATATCGAAAGATAGATTTTCTTGCCCGAATCCGGAATAAACGTGGTCTCGAGCGTAAACTTGTCGCGTTGTGCCTTCATTCCCTCGACATGAAGGCGCAGTTGCCAGCCGCCTTCAGCATCTCGATCTATGAGCCGCAGCATCTGTGGCGGATGGTAAATGTCCTTCGCAGAGGACGCGTTCGGATCGAACGGTGCCAGGAATTCGGCGAAGGCTCCAATGAGGTAGAGAGACAGGACGACAATCGCCCCCGTCATTGCTAGGCGATGCCGACGAAACGCTATCCAGATAAGGCGCCATTGCGAGGCCTGATCTTCGGCGGAGGTTGTGAGAAGGCGTGGATCTGCTGCTGCTGTCATTGGATCACCTGTAGCGAATTCGCGGATCGATCACGGCCAGCAGAATGTCTGAGACCAGCATGCCAATGATCGATAGGCAGCATAGGAGGAGGATGAAGGCACCGGCCAAGTACATGTCCTGCGCAAGCAGTGCTTGCAGAAGCAACGGACCCGACGTTGGGAGCGAGAGCACGAAGGCGGTAATCACAGCGCCGGAGATCAGATGCGGAAACGCCCAGCCGATCGTGGACACGAACGGATTCAGTGCCAGCCGGACCGGATACTTCATTATGAGATGGAACTCCGACAACCCCTTGGCGCGAGCCGTCGTTACGTATGGCTTGTGGAGCTCATCCAGAAGATTTGCGCGCATGATGCGGATCAAACTCGCCGTGGAACTGAGACCGAGGATGATCACCGGTATCCACAGATGCGCAAGCAGATCGACAACCTTGCCCCAGGACCAAGGAGCCTGCTGATACTCGGGAGAGAAAAGACCAGACACATCGGCGCCGAAGTAAACTACCGCGACGTACATCAGCACGAGCGCGACGAGAAAGTTCGGAGTGGCGAGCCCCATAAAGCCGATGCCGGTGATGATGTAGTCTCCAACGGAGTACTTCTTGACAGCGGAGTAGATCCCGATCGGAAACGCGAGCGCCCACGTGAACAGAAGAGTCGCGAACGCAAGCGTTACCGACAGCGCCATGCGTTCCCCGATCAACTGAGAGACCGGCTGCTGCCATTCGAAAGAGATACCGAAGTCGCCCGCGAGAACGCCGGATATCCAGCGGAAATACTGAACAAGGAACGGCTGGTCGAAACCGTAACGCTCTCGAAGCGCGTCGAGTCGGACTTGGTCTACCACGTCTCCTGACTGGGCAAGCGTTGCTGCGAACGTGGTGAGATAGTCGCCGGGTGGGGCGGATATTAGAGCGAAAGCGATGAGAGATGCCGCGAAAAGGAACGGGACCGCCCATAGAATGCGCCGCAGGATGTAAGCGAGTAGCATGAGCTCATCTTTCTGCGAGAAACGAAAGGCGTGACGCCGCGTCAGCAGCGCCACTTGTAATCATTGCTGATCTTCAGGCTCCCCAGAACCACGTCTGGGGGAGAGCCTGCGACGGTGCGGCGCAATACCAGGTGTTCGAAATCTCTTCCGGCACGTTCTTCATTTTGTTCTTGACGATGCCATAGGTCGACTGCGCCTTCGCCAGTCCGAAAACCTCGAACTCATCAGCGGCGATATCCGCGATCTTCTTGATGAGTTCCTTCCGCCGCTCAGGATCTACCACACCTTTCGCCTGGTCATAGAGCTTGATCCGCTCCTTCACGCTTTCCGGAGGCTCTTCGCCTTTCGACCCACCGCTCACGTACCAGTCGCGCCAAGCAATTCCCCATCGGCTGTCCTGGTGGAGCGGTACGATGTGTTGCGGGATCTGGCCGGGAACCCAGCTTTGAATGGCAGTCCACACCGCCGCGTCATGATCGTTGCTACCGGATGTCCGCTCGAAGAAGAACGTCCGTTCGAGGGGATTGATATCCACGTCGACGCCGATCTTTGCCCACTGCTGTTCCACAAGCTGCAAGATGTCGACCCACTCCGGATTGAATGTCGGGATGACGTCGATCTTGAACTTCAGCGGTTTTCCGGTTGGCAGAAGCCGCATCCCGTCCGCGCCGCGCTTGTCTAGGCCGATGCCATCGAGAAGGCCGTTCGCCTTGTCCGGGTCGAAGTCGAGGTATTGCGTCGAAATTCGCTTGTGGAAGTACGGATGGTTCTCGAACGGGCCGTGCTGCCACGGCTCGCCCTCACCGAGTAGCACCGTGTCAATGATCTCGCGCCGGTTCAGCCCAAGCGAAAGAGCGATGCGAAAGTCCTTCTTGTTGAACAGTTCGCGCAACTCAGTATTCTTATGGGTCAGATTGAGGTTGAAAATGGTATCGACGCCGCCGGGGGGCGTCGCGGCGAAGAACCGGTAGTCGCCCTTTTCGCGATTGGCCGCCAACACCGGGCGGTTCGCCGGGGGATCGAGGTGACGCAGTCCGAAATCGATACGGCCGCCGATTGCTGAGAGCACGAGGCTTTCGACATCCTGCGAGATGGCGCCGCTTACGCTGTCGATATAGGGCAACTGCTTGCCATCGGGATCGACCTGCCAGAAGTAGGGATTTCTCACAAGCACCACACGGGTGGCCGCCCCGACATAGGGCTCCCTTACGACCCAGGCGTCAAGCGTCGGGCGCTCGGGATTGGCCCATCGGGACGGAATTTCGATGTCACCGCATTTCTGAAGGAAAAGAGTCTGCCAGTCGCTTGCCCCGTTTTCCTTGATCATTTGCTGGATATTGCCGCTGTATTTGGGATGGAACTGCGAGCAGTAGTGCTTCGCATAGAGGACTGGGTGCTGCCCGAGCGGGCTGGCGAGCTCCGCCAGGAAGTCCCCGTAGGATTCCTTGAAAGAGAAGCGGACTGTCAGGTCGTCGACTTTTTCCACCTTCATGGGCTCGCCGCCCATGATGTAGCGTGGTTGCGTCGGCGCGAATTCGTTGTTGAGGACGATGTCCTCGATGTTGAAGAGAATGTCGTCGACCCCAAATGGATGACCGTCCGACCATCTCATCCCTTTGCGGAGATGGAATGTGAAAACGCGCCCTGTTTCATCAACGTCGTAGGACTTTGCGACGTTCGGCACGATCTCCGTGTAAGTCGGGTTCCACCGCACCAACCCCTGAGGGCCGACCATGCGGAGGATATTGTTGTGATCGGAGCTCCCCCGCAGACCGAACCGCAACTCGCCACCGTAGGTGCCGCCCCCCTCCAATGGCTGAACGATCAACGGCTCGGGGCCAACGCGTTCGGCCAAGGGCGGTAGTTTCCCCTCCTTTACAAGATTTGCCAAATCTGTCGCCTCATTTTGCGAAGCCTGGGCGCTAACGACAGATCCGAGCAACGGCAGCGCTGCGACGCCTGCCATACCCTTCAACACTGCTCGACGCCCAAATGACCGGGTGTCATGCTCACGATTGTTGCTCATTCAACGTTCCTCCTCCACTTTAAAAGCCTCGGTCAGCCTCCAGGGCCTTCCGTCCTCAAGCCTCTTGTCGCTGTGAAGTCGTATTACAGCTATTTACAAGTGTCAACGCTATTGCCCGTATTCGTAAAATGTGATTTCAATAGGTAAACAATAGTCCGAAAGCGAAGATTGGGCGGACGCAGGAAGGAGCGAACTTGTCTTCGCAATCCATACGTTGCTATAA
>NZ_JAEPRP010000159.1:0-17454 GCF_016652895.1 Ensifer sp. SSB1 | reverse complement strand
GGCGGAGGCGCGGCTGATCCTCTCCGGCCGCTACCTCGGCTATCTGCCCGACCATTTCGCCAGCCGTTATGTGAGCGAGGGTTTGCTGCGGCCGATCCGTCCCGATCTCTTCAGCTACAAGGCACCGTTCCAGGCAGCCTTTGATAAATCGCGTGCGAAGTCGGGCCTGATCCCGTTTTTCGTGAAGTTGCTCGTCAGTGAATTCGGTGTCTCGCAGACCGGACGAGGCGCTTCGCGCCTACGTGCCGGGCGCTAGCCACATCTCAAGCTATTCAGGACCGAAGCACAAAGACAGGCGGGACCGGCAATGGCGGCCCCGCCTGTCTTCAATCGGACTTGAACGACGGCGTCAGCTCAGCGGGAAGCCCATGGCCGAGACCATCTTCAGCCAAGGCTTGCGCCAGCCGCCGGATTTGTCGGCGGTGTCGAGCGCATACATGGTGACCTGGGCGCCGAGCCAGCGGAACGGCTCCGGCGGGATCGTGTTCGGGAGGCTGGTGGCGAAATCCAGCCGGCTTTCCGGGGTCTTCGAGCCGTCGAGGATATCGAGAGCGATACGCGCGCCGAAACGGGAGGCCGAAACGCCAAAGCCGGAATAGCCGCCGGCATAGACGACCTTGTCGGCATAATAGCGCTGGAAATGCACCGCCATGCGCGTGCTGAGATCGATCGGGCCGCTCCAGGCGTGGCTGAAGCGCAGTCCTTCGAGTTGCGGGAAGGTGTCGAAGAAGGCGGCCGCCAGCGGCTCGTAGGTATCGAGCTCCCTGTCGATCGACGGGAATGGATCGCCGGCGAAGGCATAGGCGAGGCGCCCGCCGAAGATGATGCGATTGTCCTTGGTGAGCCGCATGTAGTTCATCTGTGTGCGGGTATCGTAGACGCCCTGGCGATGGCTCCAGCCGACCGACGCCATGCGCTCCGCCGACAGCGGCTCCGTGGCCAGCACCCGGTCGCGCACAGCAACGACGCGGCGTTTGATGCGCTTGTGCCCCGACGTAAAGGCATTGGTGGCAAGCAGCACCTTCGGGGCGGTGACGCTTCCGGATGGGGTCACGGCTTTCATCCGGTCGCCGAGGTCTTCGAGGCCGGTGAGTTCGGTGTTCTCGAAGATCTGGACGCCGAGCGCGAGCGCGACCCGCTTCAGCCCGAAGGCGAGAAGGGCAGGGTGGACGGTGCCGCAGATGTGCTTGGACCAGACGCCCGCCTTGTAGCGTGGCGAATTGATCTCGGCGCGCACGGCGCTCTGATCGAGGAAGACGGCCTGGTGGCCATATTTCAGGTGCAGTTCGTGCTCCTCGTGCAGCGCGTCGATATGGGCGTCGTCGACGGCGACCGTCAGTTCGCCGCCCCATTCGGCATGACAGTCGATCGCGTGTTCCTCAAGGGTGTGGAGGAAGCCGTGCATGTTCTCCTGGCCGAGCTTCTCAAGGGTTGCAATATCCTTGGGAAAGATGCGCACCGCATTCGACAGCCCGTGCATGACCGAGGTCGAGACGACGCCGCCCGGCCGGCCGGATGCGCCGTTGGCGACCGAGCCCTTCTCGATCAGCACGACGTCGATTTCGGGCTGGCGCTGCTTGGCCTGGATGGCGCCCCATAACCCGGTAAAGCCGCCGCCGACGACGAGCAGGTCGGCCTTGAGACGACGCGTCAGCCGTTCTCGGGGCTCAGGCGCATCCGGCCGGTCGAGCCAGAAGGGCTTCATCGTCACGTCCGCGAGGGCTTTGCTTCTTACCTTGGTCATGGGGAAGCCTCACATCACTTCGCGGCTGGCGCGGTATAGAGGACGTAGACCTTGCGCATCGTCTCCAGCACTTCGAAACGCACTTCGACGCCGGCCGGCAGCACGTAGCTCTCGCCGGCCTCGAAGGTCTCAACCGATCCATCGGGATTGGTGATGGCGACCTTGCCCGAGAGGATGATGCTGTATTCGTTGCCGTCGGGATAGGCGAGCATTTCCGCATAAGGGGTCGACTGCCAGGTGCCGATGACCACGGCCTTGTCGGGACTTTCGAAATGAACGTCGCCGAGCTCGTTCGCAAAGCCGGAAAGGATCGCCTCCGGGGGGACGACGCTGCATTTTTCAAGCGCCTTGAGGCCGACACCATCGCGCCCGAGTTTGATGACCTTTGACATGTTCACTCCAGTTTCAGAAGGCGAGCGACAGGTCTTTCGGCCGCGCGCCGGGGTTTCGTTGTTTCACTTGGCTGCGGAACGACGGATGTCCGAGATCAATGTGCCGTCTCGACCGTCGCGTTCCGCTTTGCCGACCGCCTCTCTACTGCGCGACCTGCCCCATTTTTCTAGGCGCCGGGATCGGTGGCCGGAATACGCCAAAGGGCTAGGTTCGGGGCCGTGACATGCGGTCTGCTTCGCATCGGAGGGCCTTGTCCTGCCGAGCTTCCGCCGCCTATGCCGTTGTTTTGCTTCGCCAAAAGATAGTTTTGGAATTCCCGTAGTGAAAATCCGTTACTTGCGACGAACTCAACCTTCGCCTAGTCTGCGCTTGGAGGAGAACAACATGAATGACGATACGATCATCAAAGTCTGCGCGCCGGCGCAGCAGACCCGCGTGGGTGATCTGGCGCTGTCCCTGATGGAGGGGGTCGGTCGATCGGATTTCCAGGACCGCCTGGCGCAATCGCTGAAGCGGCACGTCGCGGTGGATGCGGGGCTGATGCTGCTCTATCGGCGCGGCGCGGCGCCGAAGATCCTGTTCAACGACTGGCGCACCGACAAGGGGCTTTCCGATATCCGCGCCTATCTGCAGGGGCCGTACCGTCTCGATCCGTTCTATCGGCTGGCGCTCGACAATGGCGATGACGGTCTCTACCGCCTGAGGCAGATCGATCCGTCGTTCGACCGGTCGCAATATTACCGCGATTACTACCGCCACTCGGGCCTGCACGACGAGTTCAATATCTTCATCGGCATCGATGCCGATACGAAGATCGCGATTTCGCTGGCGCGACGCCACGCGCACGCAGCCTTCAGCGGAGAAGACCAGGATTTCCTGCAGAGCGCGGCACCGCTGCTCAGCATGGCCGTGCTTCGGCACTATCGTGACCTCAGACCCGAAAGCCTCGGCGAGGACGGTTCGCCGCTGCAAAGCGCCTTGGCGCAGGCGATCCGCAACTTCGGCCGCAGCCTGCTGACCGACCGTGAGTGCCAAGTCGCACAGATGATCCTGCGCGGTTACTCGGTCAAGGGGGCCGCGGAAAAGCTCGGCATCTCGCCGGCAACCGTCAAGCTGCACCGCCGCAATCTCTATGCGAAGCTCGACATCACCTCGCAGACGGCGCTGTTCTCGCTGTTCATCGATGCCGTGTCTTCGGCAAGCAATGCCTTCGAGGATCCACTGGCGACTTATCTGGCTCCCGGCGGCGCGCTTCTGCCGCACTGATCTTGAGCCGTGCGTCGGTAATTCCGGGAAGACCGCGTGACGCTCTTCCCGGACCTGTCTCAGGCGCTCGCCCGTTGTCCCGAATGACGCGAGACCAGTTGAGCGGCTACCAATCCCAGCACGACGATGCCCAGGATGATCGTCGAGATCGCGTTGATCTCCGGCGTCACGCCGAACTTGATCTGCGAATAGATCTTCATCGGCAGGGTCGAGGCGCCGGGCCCGGTGGTAAAGCTCGAGATCACCAGATCGTCCAGCGACAGGGTGAAGGACAAGAGCCAGGCGGAGACCAGCGCCGGGACCATGTTCGGCAAGGCGACGCTGACGAAAGCCTTGGCCGGCGGGCAGCCGAGGTCGCGGGCCGCCTCCTCCAATGAGGGGTCGAGTTCGACGAGCCGCGACTGCAAGACGACGGTTGCAAAACACAGCGTGAAGGTGGTGTGCGCCAGCGTGATTGTCAGTGGTCCACGATCAATGCCAAGGGTCACGAACATCAGCAGCATCGACACGGCCATCACCACTTCCGGCATGACCATCGGCGCAAGCAGCATGCCGTTCAAGAGCGCCCGGCCGCGGAAGCGGCGCAGCCGCACCATGACGACGGCGGCAAGCGTGCCAAGGATGGTGGCGGCGGTCGCCGAGATCGCCGCCACCAGGAAGCTGACCTTCGCCCCTTCGATGATCGAGGGATTGTTGAGAACGGCCGCGTACCACTGGGTGGAAAAGCCACCCCAGACCGTCACGAGCTTCGAGCCGTTGAAGCTGTAGATCACGAGAACGACGATCGGCAGATAGAGGAAGGCGAGGCCGAACAGGATCGACAGGCGATTGAACCAGCTTGGTTTCGTCATGGCTTGTTCCTCAGCCTCGTTCGCGCGATTGGCGCGACTGGAAATAGACGATCGGCACGACCAGAAGGGCGAGCAAGACGATCGTCACGGCGGCTGCCATCGGCCAGTCGCGGTTGTTGAAGAATTCGAGCCAGATGGCGCGGCCGATCATCTGCGTGTCGGCGCCGCCGAGCAGATCCGGGATCACGAATTCGCCGACGACCGGGATGAAGACCAGCGCGCAGCCGGCCAGTACACCGGGCAGGCTCAAGGGGAAGGTGACCCGCCAGAAGGCGGAGATGCGCGAGCAGCCAAGATCGCGCGCCGCCTCGATCAGTGTCCGGTCGGCGCTGCTCAAGGTCGAATAGATCGGCAGCACCATGAAGGGCAGGTAGGTGTAGACGATGCCGATATAGATCGCCGTCTCGGTGTTGAGGATGCGCAGCGGCTCGCTGATCAGGCCGATCTTCAACAACAGCATGTTCAAGAGGCCGTCGTTCCTGAGGATGCTCATCCAGGAATAGACGCGGATCAGCATCGAGCTCCAGAAGGGCACGATCACCAGAAAGACCAGCAGCGATCTTGACGAGGGCGAGCAGGACGCAATGCCATAGGCAAGCGGATAGGCGATGAACAACATCGCCGCTGTCGAAATTGCTGCGATCTTCAGGCTCGTCAGATAGGCCAGAAGATAGGTGTCGTCGGTCAGCACATAGAGAAAGTTCTCGAAATTGAGGCGCAAGTTCAGGATCGAGCCGTCCCAGGCGGTCAGCGGCTCGAAGGGCGGCATGCCGAGACGTACGGTCGAAAGGCTGATGCCGGCGACCAGCGCGAAGGGCGCGAGAAACAGGACCAGCAGCCAGGCATAGGGTATGGCGATCAGCAGGCGCTTGCCCCAGTTCGCCTTTGCGGACGATGCCGAAACGGAAGTCATGGTGCTCTCCTATTCGGCCAGCAGCCGGCTTGCCTGCGGCGGCCAGCTTGCAAACACCCGATCGCCGACGCCGAGATCGCTCTCAGTGCCAAGGTTGACCCGGCGCGCGTCGAGCGTCGCGCCCGACTTCAGCCGCACGCGGTAGTGCCGCTCGACTCCCGTATAGGTGAGCTGCTCCACGGTGCCTTCGAGGCCGCTGCCCGAAGTCGCAAGTTCTACCCGTTCGGGGCGGACCGAAACCCAGAACGGCCGGTCGAGCGCCACCCGGTCGGTGAAGGCGGCGCGGACACCGCCGCCGGCCTCATCGCTGTCGATCCGCAGTTCATCGCCGCTCCGTTCCGTGCGTCCACCGGCAAAGACATTGGTTTCGCCAAGGAACTTCGCGACATAACGGGACCGGGGCGCCTCATAGACTTCCGAAGGTGAACCGACCTGCAGCACCTGTCCCTGCTTCATGATGGCGATGCGGGTGGAGACGGTCATCGCCTCGTGCTGGTCGTGGGTGACGATGATGAAGGTGAGACCGAGCTCCCGCTGCAGGCGGACGAGTTCGAGCTGTGTTTCCGTGCGCAGGTTCTTGTCGAGCGCGCCCAAGGGCTCGTCGAGCAGCAGCACCTTCGGCCGCTTGACCAGCGCGCGGGCGAGCGCCACGCGCTGGCGCTGGCCGCCGGAAAGCTGCACCGGCTTGCGGTCGAGTAGCGCGGTCAGCTGCAGTTTTTCCGCAACCTCGTCGATGCGCTTCCGGATCTCTGTCTTGTCGAGTCCGTCCTGTTGCAATCCGAAGGCGATGTTCTTGCCGACGGTCAGGTGCGGAAACAGCGCATAGGACTGGAACATCATGTTGGTCGGGCGCTTGTGCGCCGGCACGTCGGTGACATCCGCTCCTTCCAGCCTGATCGCGCCCGAGGTCGGCGTCTCGAAGCCGGCGATCATCCTGAGCAGCGTCGATTTTCCGCAGCCCGACGGCCCCAGCAGTGAGAAGAACTCGCCCTTCTCGATGCCCAAGTTGATGTTGTTGACGGCCGTGACGACGCCATAGGACTTCGCCAGATTCTCGATCGAAATATAGGATGGCACGGGGTCTGGTCCTGCTGTTGACGGTTCGCGCTATTGGCCGGCTCTGAACGCCGACCAGACGCGGGTGCGCTCGCGCGTCTGGCGCGGTGGCAGCGACTTGTCGACGAAGAGCTTGGAACGGACTTCGGCAGGCGGATAGATGTTCGGATTGTCGCGGATCGCAGCATCGACTTCCGGTGTCGCCGCTGCATTGGCGTTGGCGTAGAAGACGTGGTTGCTGATCGCCGCGACCGTCTTCGGCTCAAGAATGTAGTCGATGAAGGCGAGCGCCTGTTGCGGATCCGGCGCGTCGGCCGGGATCGCCATCGTGTCGAAGGAGATGATCGTGCCTTCCTTCGGGATCGCATAGTCGACCGCAACGCCGGTCTCCGCCTCTTCGGCGCGGGCCGCGGCAATGCCAGCGTCACCGCTCCACATCAGCGCCAGGCAGAGCTGGCCCGATGCCATGTCGGCCACGAGCTGGCCGCTCTGCATGTGGCGGATAAAGGGACGCAGCTTCAGCAGCAGCTCCTTTGCCTTGTCGAGGTCATCAGGTTTGGTCGAATAGGGATCGAGGCCGAGATAGTTGAGCGCGATCGGGATCACCTCGTTCGGCGCATCGACGATGCCGATGCCGCAGTCCTGGAACTTCGCGGCGACCTCGGGCTTGAAGAACATGTCGAGGCTGTTGGTGGGCGCATCCGGCAGGCGATCGGCGACGAGCTTGGCGTTGTAGGCGACCCCCGTCGTCAGCCACATATAGGGAACGAGGTATTTGTTCTCGGGGTCGTGCTCGGCGACGAGCTTGAGGAGGTCCTTGTCGAGATTGCCATAGTTCTTGAGCGCAGTGACATCGATCGGCTTCAGCGCGCCGGACTGGATGAGACGCTCGCCGACCGTGGCGCTCGGGAAGGCGACGTCGAAGCCGCTGCCGCCGGCAAGCAGCCGGGTCTCGAGCACTTCGAGCGAATCGTAGAAGTCGACCCGCGTTTCGACGCCGGTCTTCGCCTGGAAGTTCGAAACGGTGTCTTCGGCGAAGTAGTCGGAGAAATTGTAGATGAACAGCTTGTCCTGCGCGTGGGCCGTCGTTGAGGCCGCAAGGGCGACGAACGACGCCGCAATCGTGGAGCGCATTACGGTGCGACGTAAGTTTTGCATGGTTCCTCCCAAGGACACGGTATTTTTGTTTTCGCCAAAGTGATCGGCAGGCCCGGGAAGGGCAACACTCCCTTTGGCTAGGTGCAGGAGGCGTGGCGGCATCGTAAACGGCAATCGACGCCTGCCTTCGCTGCATCAGCCGTGTTGGTTTGATCGCGATCGAAGTAACATTCGATCAATGGGCATTTCTCGGCCCGCAGCGCCTGATAGGGTTTCGGCGAAATCAAAGGGAGAGCTTCCATGGAAGAGAAATTCAATCAGCCGCTCGGCGGCAACGACATGCCCCGCTTCGGCGGTCCGGGCACGATGATGCGCCTTCCAACGGCGACCTCGGCTGAAGGCCTCGACGCCTGCTTCGTCGGCATCCCCATGGATATCGGCGCGTCCAACCGTTCCGGCACCCGCTACGGGCCGCGCCAGATCCGCGCGGAATCCGTGATGATCCGGCCCTACAACATGGCGACCGGTGCAGCACCCTTCGAGAGCCTGCAGGTCGCCGATCTCGGCGACATCGCCATCAACACCTTCAACCTGCCGGCCAATATGGAGATCATCACCCGCGGCATCGGCGAGATCCTCAAGCACGATTGCATTCCGCTGACGCTCGGCGGCGACCATACGATCAGCTACCCGATCCTGAGGGCGATCGCGGAAAAACACGGGCCGGTCGCCCTCATCCACGTCGATGCGCATGCGGATATCAACGACACGATGTTCGGCGAAAAGATTGCCCACGGCACGCCGTTCCGGCGCGCCTATGAGGACGGTTGCCTCAATCCCAACCTGGTGTTCCAGATCGGCCTGCGCGGTACCGGCTATGCGTCTGACGATTTCGACTGGTCGCGCGACAGGGGCTTCACCGTCGTCCCGGCCGAGGAATGCTGGCACAAGTCGCTGGTGCCGCTGATCGAAGGTGTCCGCGCCAAGATCGGCAACCACAAGACCTACCTGACCTTCGACATCGACAGCCTCGATCCGGCCTACGCGCCGGGCACCGGTACGCCCGAGATCGGCGGCCTGACCATCATCCAGGCGATCGAGATCATCCGCGGCTGCCGCGGCCTCAACCTCGTCGGCGCCGATCTCGTCGAGGTCAGCCCGCCCTTCGATACGACGGGCACGACCGCGATCACCGCGGCGAACCTGCTCTATGAAATGCTCTGCGTGCTGCCGGGCGTGAAGTACAAGCGGTAATACTACGGTGGAGGACGAGCGCCTGCCGAGGCGCTCGTCCTGTCATCGATAATTCCGCCAGCCCGAGAGGTAATAGTCGAGCAAAGCGGTGCGATCGAGTGTGTTCACCTCGACCCCGTCTGCGATCACGTCCTTCTCGAACAGGAAATGTTTGGCGAAGTTTGTTTCGTCGAGATAGCGCGTTTCTACCTTCAGTGCCGGTCGCGCGGGATCGAGACGGGTGTCGCTCGCCAGCACAAATCCCCAATCGCCGAACGAGGGAACGTTGGCGTGGTAGGGATAAAGATTGGCGAAGCCCGCGGCTTCCACGGTTTTGGCGATGCTCGCAAATGCCTGCGGCGCAAAATAGGGGCGCGTTGCCTGGGTCACGAACAATCCGCCAGAAAATAAGAGGCGGTGGTGGCGATCAGCAACTCGTAGATGATCGAGCAAAGCCCCGAGATGAAGGCGCAGAAGACGAGCGCGAGCGATCGCCTTGCGCTGCCCTGCGACTGTTCATCGGAAACATTTGCATGGAGTTCGGTCACTTGCCGCTTTCCGGGCCGCCGCCCAGACGATTGGTCCCGTCGAGGCTGCCGGCGCGATTGCTCGGGTCGTGGTAAGTTTCGGGGCCGCCCCAGTACCAACGCGACGAGCCGGAACTAAAGTCGCCGTGGCCGGAATAGCCATAGCCGTCGAGGGCGAAATAGAAGAGGGCGATGTAGATCACGCCCAGGATCGTCGCCGTGGCATACACCACGCGTCTGGTGTCATTCGTCATGAGCGGAAGCTCGTTGCTAGCCGGATAATGGTGCGGTTGGCGATTTCGTTGATCACCAGGCCGGCGAGCAGCGTGAGGATACCGAAAATCAGGTGCGGGATGCTGCTGCCATGGCTTCGGCCGATCGCCACCTTGATGAAGTTCGCGCCGACGGGGCCCTGTGCCTTGATGTTCAGGTAGTATACGCCCGGCTGAGGGATTGTGAGCTTCATCTCATAGATTTCGTCGGCCTCTTCCCAAGTGCCATCGCTGTCGGCTCCGACTTCATGCCAAAGCTCCTGGCCGAAGGACAGGATGTAATCCTTTTCGGCATCGAGCAGTTCCGCTTCGACGAAAGACCACCTGTTCACCTGCACATCGGCCGACACTTCAATCCGGAAAACCTGATTGGCGCGCGTGACCTTGAAGGGGCCGATCAGCTCATAATTTTGCGTCGGCACGCGTTTATCAGCCTCGTCCGCTTCGACCGCCGTGGGCGCGCTCACCGCCACTCTCGCCGGGCCAGTGAAGATCCTTTGCGATTCCCAACTGAAGACCCAGGCGGTGAACAGGCTCAAGAGGCCGAAGAACAGATAGACGGATGCGATCCGCCCCTGATGCAGTCGCACGTCGAGCAAGGTCGCGCCGCCGGCGTCGGCAGCTTCCCGCAGGGCACCATCGATGCCGGCTATGTCATCGAGCCTGCTTGCTCCCCAGAAATCCAGCAGCAGGTGGGTTCCTGCGGGCGGTATTCGCTGTCGTCTTCAGCCATGTATCAGGCCCTTCGGGCGCGTCGCGCGGTTGCGAGGGGGATTGTGATCTCGGCGATGATTTCAGCCGCGCAATCCCCGCGCCGGCCGAAGCCGCCTCCAGATCGGTGCGACCACATTGCCCATGACGACGATGGTTGCGGCGCCGACGACGATCGCCAGCACGGCCTGAAGCGCCGAGGTCGTGAGCCAGCCGACGATCCCGGGGGCGACTGTCAGGGCGCGGGCGACGCTTTCGGAGATGTCGTGGATGAAGTGCTCCGGTCCGGCCCGGCCGAGTTGCGCTATGCCATGGACGAGGATGCTGCCGCCGACCCAGAGCATGGCGGCGGTGCCGACCGCAGCGAGAAATTTCAGGAAGGTCGGCATGCCGAGAACGAGCCCGCGGCCGAAAACGCGCAAGGCGGAAAGCGGGTTCTTCGCGAGCGCGACGCCGGCGTCGTCGGCTTTGACGATCAGGGCGACGACGCCATAGACCGCAAGTGTGATGAGGATGCCGACGCCCGCGAGCACGGCGCCCTGCATGTAGATGCCGGCATCGGCGACTGTCGAGAGCGTCAGCGCCATGATCTCGGCCGAGAGAATGAAGTCGGTGCGGATGGCGCCGGCAACCTTCTCGTTTTCAAGCGCTACCGGATCGCTCTTCTCGCCGAGCACCGTTTCCTCGTGTGCGTGCGCCGTATGTGGAAAGAGGGCGCCGTAAAGCTTCTCGGCGCCCTCGTAGCAGAGATAGATGCCGCCCAGCATCAACAGAGGCGTGATCGCCCAGGGCGCGAAATAGCCGAGCAGCAGCGCGCCGGGCAGAAGGAAGAGCAGCTTGTTCTTGAGCGAGCCAAGGGCGATCCGCGCGATGATCGGCAGTTCCCGCTCGGGCGTCAGCCCGACGACGTAGCGCGGGGTCACGGCCGCATCGTCGATCACCACGCCGGCTGCCTTGGCGCTGGCCTTGGCGGTCTGGGCTGCCACATCGTCGAGAGAGGCGGCCGCCATCTTGGCGATAGCCGCGATGTCGTCGAGGAGGGCGATGAGACCTGTGGCCATGAATAACTACCCTTGAGAGAATCCGAGAAATGCGCGGCTGCAGAAGCGCCAGTAACCACCATAGCGTGTCGAGTCAACGGTCGCTCGGCGGCGATCAGAGGCAGTGTCTTCGGGCGGTGTGATCCCTCTTGGTTACCAAATTGTCAAAAGCACTGAGGTTTGGCTCAGCGCTCTTGTAACCCCTTGATTCTTCGTCCTCCATTTTCCGTTCGGCATTTAGGTTTGGCTCGAAAGCAGCGTCAAATGGCTCTGGGCATGAAACGGTTCCGCTGGACTGGCGGCAAAAAGGCACAAAAAAAGCCGGGCGAAAGCCCGGCTCAAACGTCAATTCTGATGGTTCTGTTTAGGTGACGATTTCAGATCGCCGATAGAAATTCGCATGAGCGATCGTCCAAGGGGTGGCGGGCGGATGTGCTCGCATCGCAACCTTTGCTGCGAGGTGCGGATACGCAAATCGTAGCTGATGAGTGATTTCGCGCATGGAGACATATTCGCGGGCGAACCGGATGAGAGCGTCCGTCGTGATCGTAAAGTCCAATTGTTCTCCGGTTGTGTTTCCTTCGAGATAGCCCTTGGAAAGGAGCACCTCCAGAGTGCGGGACGGAACCTGAAGCGCTGCCATCGCCCTGCGCCAGGGAAGTTCCTTCAGCTTGTATTTCGAACGCGCCTGGGCGCACTCGACCGGGTCCACCAGTAGGCCAGCGAGTCCGGTTTCGCCAGTTGTGGCGGCGCGGACGCTCCCATCGAGAACCAGCTTCAGCACGGTTGCGATGGAGCGCTGTGAGACGGTTGCTGCACTGCTGACGCGCGTCATCGGAGCTTCTTCCAGAGTGATCAAAGGAAGCGCTTGGATGTGACCCAGGATGCGTTCCACGTCGTTGTCGGAAAACTCGATCGCTTGGAAGCGTTTTCCCTGCACCGGTAAGAGCAGCCTTGCTCGCACCAGGGCCGCGAGTTCATCGCCAGTCGCGTTCAGGCGGCCCATCGCCTCCTTCGTCGAGCATCGGGTGGGTCGGCCAATGTTGTCGAGCGCCTGGCAGGGGAAGAGCACCTTGTGGTCTGGGAAGTTCTCGGTGTCGCTGGTGATGATGTTCGCCTTCCGAAGTTGTGCGCGGATTTCGACGCGGCTGAGACCAGATGCAGTGGCAGCCGACGAGAGCGAATGCAGCTTGCGTTCCCGGACGGTGCCGAGAAACTTGTCCCCCGGTCCGAGAGGGAGTTCGGCCACTGAAACGGTCTGCATGAGTTCGCGGACTGCCTTATAGGGGGACAGCGGGTCGGCACTCTGCACGAGTTCAGCAAGGCGGCCAAAAATCTTCAGCGGGCGGCGTTCGGTCGACGAACGGTAGGAGGCTTTGATGAGGCTCTGGAGGAAATCGGAGAAGCGCTCCGGCCCCTCGGACGTGATGGCATAACCCTCTGCGGCACAAGCGGACCACTCAGTGCCGTCGGGAGTGAGAGGATCGAACCGAATGCCGTGACGGAGGATGGCGCCGGTCGTTTCCGTCAGGCGGCAGACAGCCTCGAGTGGCAACATGTCGAGCCAGCTCGATCCGGTCGGGCGCTGCTGGAGTCGTGCAAGGGCGTATCGGTCCAATGGTGACGCTGGCAACGGCGTTGGGGTCATCAGGCTTCTGTCCCTCTGATCACGTAGCATTCTGGTGTTGGCTGAGAAGTCTGCTGGATGGTTGCCGAGTGGCGCGCGTACTTCGACGAGTGCGCAGTCGTGCATCACGCACGACCTGATCGATGAGACCGACCAGTGCAAGCGTGCGTATGCGCGCGAGCCCTTTCGTCCAGGAAGTCGAGCTTCATCATCGACGAGGCACGTGGGACAGAAGCGGTGACGCTTTGTCGTCAGGAACGTCCTGGACGTGACCTCGTTGGCAATGCGCGCGTTTTCTCCGTCAGTCCGGATGGTGCCCGCGGTTAGATCGCATTCCTCCTGGCTGGTTAACCGAGGTAGGTGGGGACGTAGTGGCCGTTCTGGAAGGATGTCTTTATCCAAAGGGAATAGATGCCTGGTCCGGTCAGGCCAAGATTGGGTATGCGTTGCGAGACTGTCTGCAGATCCCCTTGGAGCAAATATGGTTTTGCACCAAGGTGTTCCCACGTAAAGTGAATTAGCTGCGCATAATGTTCGGCGTTCATCGAAGGCTCCCCAGGATTTCGAATGGAGGCGTCCTTTCCAGCCTGGCAGTGGTGTCATCCAGGAGGAAATCGCGTTTTCGCTCGTCGAGTATCGTTGCTGAGGGTTGAGTAAGCAATCAAATATACACGGTATGGTTGCTGATTGATTTGCGACGTCTCTGAATAGAGCAAATGCCAGATAACTACTTTTAGGTGTGCCAATAGGCGCAGGGATAAGACATCGAATCCGCTTGCTAAGAATTCGGACCAGCGCAAGCAATTCGGTATTGCGGGAGCAGCCGTGATCGGTCGATCGCGCACGTCGAACACTGGGTAATGTTGGGGGGAATAGGCAGTCGATCGAGGTATTGCGGCTCGGCAATTGCGCGACTGGCAAGAGACCCGGGTGGCAGGTCGGTTCCGGTTAGCGACGCAGATCGATAGATTCTTACCGTCTCAACCGAATTTGAGGCTTACGCAATCGCCGGAAGCTCGATCGTCTCTGCCATCTCCAGATATCGACAGAACGCGTTTGCCAGCTGCATCTGTCGCGGCGTCTTGCATTCGGCTTCGAACACCTGCGGGGACGCGACCAAGATGGCCATGCACTTGGCGCGGCTTGTAGCGACGTTTACTTAAACCTTGGGGAACTTCGGCGGTGAAGTAGCCTTCGCGTGTCGGGAATTTCGCAAAGCGACCAATCTTACGGCCAATTATGGCAGGAGATCTAACAGGGGAGGAGCCTTGGGAGATGCCTGATCGTCGGAACCGCGGTGGTGAACCTCGGAGATCGCGGGTCGGGCTCGAACACGTGCGGTGAACCAATCTCGGTGAACCAGTTGCGATGGGCCACGCACCTAGCGAACAGAGCGCTGAGCTTTCTTGCTCGTTACCCCTAACGTGGTTTCCTGCAGTTTCAGGGAGTTTCGAATAGGCGCGCCTTATGCGCGGGGAGCCGCAATTCCCCAAGTCGCCGTCATTCCTCTCCAGGCGACGAGTGCGTGACGTCCTGTCGGGCCAACGATGCCACCAGTTTTGCGACGGCATCGCGCTGCGAAGGCGACGAAATCTTGTCGAACTGACCCGCCAACTTGAGCGCCGCGACGCTTACGATGGGGACGGGCACGGTATTGGTGCTTGCATCAACGTCGGCGAAGAGCTGAGATATGCTGCAATCGAGCGCCTGCGAAACGGCAACCAACTTGCTCGCCGAAATTCGGTTCGTGCCCTTTTCGTATTTCTGAACCTGTTGGAATGTGAGCCCGAGCTTCTCGGCCAAGGTCTCCTGAGACATCCCGAGCAGATTGCGGATGCGCCTGACGTTGCGGCCGACGGTTACGTCGATTTCGTTAGGGGACTTCGGGTTTGGCATGACGATCTCCTGGGCATAGTCGCAAATCGGTGCCGGAAAATGGCGTCTGGAGGCCTCGGTGTCTACTACCAGAAGTGATAGTGCGCGACGCGCACCGTCACTTTCCACGAAGCTTCGTCGAGCTCGCCGCGGATGGTCACAGGATTCGCGATTCCACACGAAAATCCGGATAGCCACGCTTGCATGTTAGCTGTGACTGAGCTGCCTTTCGAGTTGCATTTTTTCTCGACGCCCGCATAACCTGCAGCTCATTTCAGCGATTCGGCGGTTCAGTCGAGGGAGCCTATGCGACACAACTTGTTTGGAATTGCGGCCCTGGCCGCCACGGTTTCGTTTGCTTTGTCGGCTGGTTCCGCCGGGAAGAGATTCGACCTTGGCGGGCTTCTGATCAATGTGGCGCATGCGCAGGAAGCCGAAGGTGGCGCGAGCACAGCCGGAGGCCTGGGCAACGGTGCTTCGACGCTGGGCGGGAGCGCAGGATCAGACACCCAGAACACGGCAGACGGTGCGGCTGCGGAGAAGGCCGACACGGCGATCGATCGCACTCGGCTCGGCAATGGTGCCGATGCAACTGGGGACACGGGGGCTGCCGAGAAGCCCGCAGCCAAATCCGAGCAGCCGACGACCGACAGGAAGGACGGGACCACCGAACGCTCGCTCGCCGCGGCAGCGGCCGCAGCGGCTCCGATCGAGTCTCCGGTGAGTGCGCTCCCGAAGGCTTCGGTCCCGGAGATCACTGGCAACGGCTCGATGACGCAGTCGATCGCAATCGACGTGCCAGCCTTCCGCAGCCTGTCCCCCAAACTGGCGCTTACCTACGATTCCGCTCGCAAGAGCCGTCTGGGCGGTCTCTATCAAGGATTCACCGGCTTTGCCTGGGGTGTAGATGGCCTCGACGTCATCGAACGCGCGAGTCCTGGCTACGGTGTGCCAGCCTATGACGCGAGCGACGTCTATCTGCTGAACGGCAGCGAACTGGTTGCCTGCACAAGCGGTATGGTCTCGGCTTCGTGCGCGACCGGCGGTAGCCATGCCAACGAGAACGAAGATTATCGCCGTATCCGCTTCGACAGCACCGCGAACACCTGGACGGTCACTGCAAGGGACGGCACCGTGTCGCTGTTCCGCTCGGTCGCCGCGATGGCCAACTTCAATCCGGCTGCGGGAACGCCGGAATATGACATGAGCCAGACGGGCCGCTATGTGCTGGCTTCGGTGACGGACACCAACGGCAATGCCATCACCTATCAGTATACGTGCCCGGACTTGCCAATGTGTCTGCCGGAGCGCATTACCTACAACACCAACTACTACACCGCGTTCTTCTACGACACCCGCCCGGATTTCCAGACCGCGGCGAACGGCTACTTCCTCACCTGGATCAAGCACCGGCTGAAATCCGTCGTCAACTATGCCAACGGCCAGCACCACAGCGCCTATTCGTTGTCTTATGATCAAGCGCCGATGTCGAATACTTCGCGTCTGGTGAAGGTCGAGCGCTGGGGACGGGACGTAGGCTTCGACGGTAATGCCAATCCGATTTCCGGCACCCGAAAGACCATACGTCAGATGGTCTACGATAACCTCGTGATCGCCTACACAAGAAAAGCTTTCACGTTCCCGCACACCGAGCTCAAGTTCAACGAGGGTGTTAATTCGCAGCAGGTCGACGATCTTAATTTCGACGGCCGCGATGAGATTTTTGGCACTCTTGAGGTCCAATCCTCTTCGCTCTCGGCTCCGACGTACGGTGTCCAGCTTACCTCATTCGACGCCAACGGCGTCAGTGTGAAAACCCGCTGGTCGGGTGGATTCACGGTTCCCCCTCGTGTGTTTTCCGGCAGGTTCCTTAACAGTCGACCTACGAAGGACCTTTTCCTACCGAGTGCCACCCACAGTATCGCAAACTACACAACCACAAGTCACCGTTTGTTCCCTGTGAGCGGATCGCTCGACCTGGGATCCATGACAACCTGCACAGGAGGGTACGCAGCCGTCTGTGCAAACATCGGCAAGACCGAAGCGGCCGTCGCGGTTACAGATATCGATGGTGACGGGGTTGATTCAATCTACGGCAATCTTGGTTACGCGAGCGAACTTCTGGGCAATGGTCGGCAGGGCGTAATCTGGAAGAATGCGGCTTATCGCGTGGTCAACGGCGCTTGGGTCGCGGTTGCCCTGCCAGCTGATTGCGCCAGCACGAACTCTGCATGCTCCTTCGGCGATATCAATGGAGATGGGGTAACTGACGTCGTTCACGCGCCTGCGATCGGTAACCCGAACTATCAGACGAACATCTGGTTCGGCA
Source organism: Ensifer sp. SSB1 (assembly GCF_016652895.1). Taxonomy (NCBI): domain Bacteria; kingdom Pseudomonadati; phylum Pseudomonadota; class Alphaproteobacteria; order Hyphomicrobiales; family Rhizobiaceae; genus Ensifer; species Ensifer sp. SSB1. Next base: position 519 of record NZ_JAEPRP010000159.1, on the reverse strand, counting down.
CAGGCAAGACGTTCGTTCACATCACCGGCGCCTCGTTGCTCGGCATTCCGATGCTGCGCGACATGGACAATGACGGCAAGATGGACGTGATCACGTCCGACCAGCGCTACACCCAAGCCCAAACCTTCCGCCAGTTGCGAGCGCATGGTCTTTGGCTAGGTGCATCGGGCAACGCCCTTCAGGTCTTCGCTCCTTTCGACGGTTCTGCGGTGTCGGGGGACTTCAACGGCGACGGTCTCCCCGATTTCCTTGCGTCGACGACCCAGACCTTCATCTCCAATACAGGCACGGGGCATCCGAACTTCCTACGCAGTGTCACGCTGGAGACGGGCGGCACGCTCGCGGTCGAGTACACGCCGTCCACACGCTTCGCAAACACCTTCCTGCCTCAGGTTATGCATCCGGTAACGAAGCTGACGGTCAACGACGGTCGCGGTGTCGTCGCGCGGTCGGACTATGCCTATGCTGGCGGTCTCTATGATCCCAAGGCTCGCAAGTTCCTTGGCTTCCGCACGATCA